>CANRLY010000055.1 GCA_947631585.1 uncultured Clostridia bacterium | reverse complement strand
CCAGAAAAAGCCTGCTTGCTTCGGTGGACGACGTGTATAACGCTATCTGCGTCGAGGGAGACGGCGTGGGCGACGTGGTGTTCTACGGCAAAGGCGCAGGAAAGCTCCCCACGGCTTCGGCAGTCGTCGGCGACCTGATAGACGCCCTCAGACACCGCAACCGCCTGCTTGCGTCAAACTGGGAGGACTGCACCGATGAGAACTATGTTATCCCGTATAAAACGGACGAGACCGCAGTTTACCTGAGAATATCCTGCCAGGATGCAGATAAGTATAAGAGCAGACTTTCAGAGCTTTTCGGCAAGCTTATCTTTATCGAAAGAAGCGGCAGAACGAAAAACGAGATCGCATTTATCACACCGCCTATGATCGAACAGGACATAGACGATAAGCTGGAGATACTCTCCGGCATAATGACGGTGGAGAGCAAGATCAGAGTTCTCTGACCGCCGACACTTTGGGAGAATCGTATGATAAAACTGAAAATACCTGCAACTTCTGCAAATCTGGGAGCAGGTTTTGACGCTCTGGGACTTGCGCTTTCCTATTATAATTATGTGGAAATGGAAGAGTCGGACAGGGTGGATATACAGTCTCTGGACGAAATGGCAGTCCCTGTTGATGAGACTAATCTTGTGTATGTTTCCGCAAGGGACTTGTTCCAGGTCTGCGGAAAACAACTTAAAGGCATGAAAATACGCCAGACCAACAATATCCCTATGGCAAGGGGACTTGGCTCTTCTTCCGCCTGCATAATCGCCGGACTTGTGGGGGCGAACCATATTCTGGGAAGTCCTCTGACAAAGGACGACCTGGTAGATCTTGCCGCACAGATAGAGGGTCACCCTGATAATACCGCTCCTGCGCTGCTGGGAGGTATAGTAACGGCAGTGTTCGACGGCAGAAAGGTCCACTGGGTAAAGCAGGAAGTTTACACAAAACTGAAATTTACCGTGATGATACCGGATTTTGAACTAAAGACCGAAAAAGCCAGAGCCTGCCTGCCAAAACAGGTCTCTCATAAAGATGCGGTCTATAATCTTTCCAGGGCGGCGCTGTTTTCGGCTTCGCTGCTCACCGGAAAGCTTGAAAATCTTCGTACCGCCGTGCATGACAGGCTCCACCAGCCGTACAGAATGGAACTTATCCCACGGGTCAGGGAAGTGTTTGACATAGCCTATACCCACGGCGCATACGGGGTCTATATCAGCGGAGCAGGTCCGGCGGTGATGGCTATTGCAGATGTGGATAACACCTATTTTTCCGGCAAAGTAAGGTTCTCGCTGGAAAACGCCGGTCTGACCGGCTGGGAAGTGCTTGACCTTACCATCGACAACGAGGGAACAAAGATAATCACTTGATGTCGGATATTTCAGCTGGTTTTAACAAAAAATACACATTAAGCGTGTATTATGTATGTGTTTGCGGCAGAAATGCGGATCTTTCAAAAAAATTCAGGAGGAACGGAACATGAAAAAAATTGCGGCTTTTGCAGTCGCCCTGATAATGGCGGCGGCAAATCTGACTGCTTGCAGCAAGGATAATAAAGACGGCTCTTCTTCCGGCGGAAGTTCTTCGACCACGGATAATTCGTCGTCTCAGGCTGCGGAGGATCAGAAGATAGATGTTGACGACCTTGTGATACCTGAAAAGAAACTGGTCATCGACGGCGAAGAGGTGGATACCGACGAGCTGGTGATGATGACCATAAACGACAAATATCAGGTGAGCTTTGACGAGTTCAGATACTTTTATTTCCTGGTGATAAGAAATACTCAGATGGATTTTGAAAATATAGATGAGGAATTCAGGAAAGAAGCGTTTAAAGATCTGCTCTCAACAGTGGAGCTTCAGATAAAGAACTTCTATTCCTATATGACCCTTGCGGACGAGCTGGGTATTGAATTTACCGCTGACGATGAAAACGAGGTCAAGGTAAAGCAGCAGGAAAACGCTTCTATGTTCGATTCTGCGGAGGACTGCGAGACTTACTATCAGTCGCTCTACGCCACCACCGAAGTGGTAAACAACACTTTCAAGCAGGAGATAATTTACAATAAGATAACCGATAAGCTTTTCGGCGAGGGCGGAACTTATTATGTTTCGCAGGACGATTTTCTTAAATTTGCAAAAACTGACGATTACGCTCAGGTAAAACATATCCTGATAAGCTATGCCAGCCAGGCGGAACTCAGCGACAGCGACAAGGAAGGCTTTGACGACCTTTCCCTCAGTGAGAAAGTCCAGCTGAAAGATGCGGCTTATGCGGCGCTTTCAGATGAGGACAAGAAGGCTGTAAATGAAAAGGCTAAGTCCGAAGCTGAAAAAGTGCTTGCCAAGGTGGAGAGCGGAGGAGACTTTGACGAACTGGTAAAGACCTACGGCTGGGACCCGGGCATGGAACAGACTCCGGAGGGGTACTTCGTCACTGAAAGGACCAGTTTTGTGCCGGAATTTCTCGATGCGGCGTTCAAACTCAAGCCCGGTGAGAACAGCAAGCTGGTGGAGTCCTCTTACGGCTACCACATAATCAAACGTGAGCCTGTTGACGAGACCTACCTGAACGACAACGTTGAGACGCTCTATAATGATTACTTTAACGAGATAATGAATACCGAGGGTTCGGCTTTGCTGAACGAAACAGTTGAAAATATGAAAGTTGAAAACAACGAGATACTGGATAAGCTTTCATATGATTCCATTTCCTGATGCCGCAAAAACTGCATAACGGCATAGGTACGAAAAAAATTTCTGCCGCACAGGGACTTCAGCCGTCGCTGGCGGCAGATCTTGAGATGGGAACTTTTTATTATCAGGCGGCAGAACAGCCTGACAAACATGGTAAGGGAGCGTGTATGCCTGACTCCTCCGCAGCGGCAGTGAGGGAAGTTTCAGGAAGTTGACGACTATGGAAAGCAAGAACAGCGATAACTTGTATCTGACCTGCGAAAGATATTTTATTTTTGAATGGCTCATCATGATCGCAGGTATGCTGGGAGCGTATACTCTCATACTGAGAGGCGGAGTTTTCTGCAACGCACAGACGGCAAATGTTGCTCTTATGGCAGTTGCGATGGGCAAAGGCGACCTTAGTCAGGGGCTTTACTATCTCATACCTATTTCGGCTTATACAGCCGGAGCTATGCTGTCTGAATTGCTTCCCAAAAAAGTCAGGAAGATACACTTTCTTCGCTGGGATACATACCTTATCGGGTTTGAGATGATAGTGATATTTGTTATCGGCTGGCTGCCGCTTGACGTTCCGCACCAGATAGCGCAAGTGCTGGTGAATTTTATATGCTCCATGCAGTATAATACGTTCCGCCAGGCGGAAGGGATACCGATGGCAACTACCTTTTTGACCAACCATATCAGACAGGTAGGAGTAGGGCTGGCTCAGGCGGTCAGGCAAAAGAGCTTAAAGGCGATGGGACGTGCCATGAAGCATTTGCGAATGGTTATCTTCTTTTTTGGCGGAGGAGTGCTGATGGCGTTCGCCTGTAAGTTCATGTCGGAACGTTCTATCTGGCTGGCGCTGATACCGGCGGCGGTGGTGTTTGTGTTCCTGGCTCATGCCGACCTGTCAGACGAGGATATCGACCGCAAGCCCCACGGACATTGATGTGTTTTTAAACAAAAAGCAGACTTCATCACGAAGCCTGCTTTATTTTTGCGCTGATAAAAAACCCCCGCCACGAAATGTGACAGGGGTTTGATCCTGGTGAGCTATCGGGGATTCGAACCCCGGACCCTTTGATTAAAAGGTCTGCCGCATATGCGGCTTTTTTTATTGGTTAAACGCCGAAAGGCTTTAACTTGCGGAAACGGGTAGCTAACCGTGGAGCAGGTCGGCTTCCTCCCCTGCTCTCTCCGCAATATATTTAAAGAGGAAGAAAGATTAAACGAAAGGAAGTATCATAATGAAAACAAAAATCATCGCAGTTGCAAACCAAAAAGGCGGAGTGGGCAAGACTACCACCGCCATGAACCTTGGTGCAGCATTGGCTTTAAAAAACAAGAGAGTGCTGCTTATCGACCTGGATCCGCAAGCAAACCTCAGTGAGTATCTGGGTTACGAACCTGACGGCAAGCCGACTATGACTCAGCTCATCGGTCAGGCTGCCGGAATGGGAAAAGCTCCGGAGACCGTATCAGGTATCCGTAAGCACAAAGCGATAGAGGGCATGGACTACATTCCCGCCGATATAAACCTTGCCAACGCTGAAACGGCTATGTTTTCAGCTCTTTCAAGAGAAACAATTTTGAAGCGGATTCTCTTTCCGGAAGCCGTCTCTGATTACGACTATGTTATTATCGATTGCTTGCCGTCCCTGGGAATACTAATGATAAACGCTCTGACTGCGGCAGACGAACTGCTCATACCGGTGCAGCCGCAGAAGTTTAGCCTTGACGGGCTTGAAGCTCTGGCAGCTCTTACAGCTCAGATCAGAGCTACAGTCAATACCACCTTGGGAAGAATAACTATACTGCCCACTATGATCGAACGCACAAATGTCTGCAAGGCAGCATTGAATGAACTTTCAGAGAGGTATGCTTCTGAACTGAGTTCCACTGTTATCCACAAATCCGTGGAAGCTGCAAAGAGTTCAGAGACCGGAGCTGCACTGTGCAGCAACACAAAGTCTAAGCTTGGCGAAGAATACAAGCAGCTTGCTGATGAGATGATCGCAGCAAGCTGAAACCGGGAAGGATAATGAAAAATGCGTCGCTATTATAGCATCTAAAACGGAGTTGATATAAGTGAAGACATATGTTTGCAAATGCGGAAGGACATTCAAAAAATCAACTGATGCGGACAGCACAGGATATGAACTCAAAGGCTATAGTCCAAAACACGAATGCTACGGTTGCCCATATATAGTAAAGAATCGTGATTGGGAAACAGAAGAGATAACAAAATACACTTGCAGAGCCACTCCGCATATTACATATTGGTCATGCTGTTACATCGGTACAGAGTATAAAGACTTCTCGGCTTGCGACCTTTATACTTTGGATATAGATTTTGCAGAACGAGTCTGCGAATTTGTCCGCCAACAGCCCGGAGCTTTAAATATCAACACAAATACCGTGCCTACAGAGTGGCGTAATTCTGACTTCGGTAAAATATATCGCATAGATGGCTGCGAAGGTCTAGCTTCAATTAGGCTAACGTTCCAAAACAACAAGTTAGGTACAGAAGCTCGCCGGACTGTCAAAGATAAATTTTTCACTAAAGACGGTTATCGTAAAGATATGACCGCCGAAGAAGAAAAACAACACATTTTACGCTCTATAGAACAAGCTATAAAAACCGCAAAGAATAAGGAGGAAACCAATATGACAACTTCATTTGACCTGGGAGCTATGATTGGGAGTGGCGGTTCGTTCGCAACTGCATATGAAAATATCTGGAGCCAAAGCTCAGCAGTACAAAGCATACCCCTCAGTGATATACGTTTTTTCAGAAAGGACGACAAGCCGCAACCGTACAGAATACAGCAGGAAAAGGTTGATAGGATAGCCGAGTCAATACAGGAGAATGGGCAGTTTCAACCTATTATAATAAGAAAAGTCTCCGGTAATCAACACAAGTACGAGATACTTGCAGGACATCACCGGTATCTGGCATTAAAGCAATTGGAACACCAATGCTGTAACGCAGTAATAGTTGAGTGTGATGATGAGAAAGCTTACAGAATAGTTGCTGAGTCGAACACACCAAGCGGTGAGTTCCTTCCATCTGAACAAGGAGAAATATATGTAGAATATATGAAGATGCGTGGCAAAGCCAACGAAGAGAAAACAGCCCAGGAGATAGCGTCAAAATTCGGAGTTGGTAAGAGGTCTTTGTATAGATATATACAGATCACTAAGCTTGCTGTTGGGCTGATTCATGCCATAGATCTGAAAGTCATACCACTGAGCTGCGCTGATAAGCTTATGAGCTTAACTCTCTCTCAGCAGTCGGCTATAGCTGAATACATAGATATTTATGCACCTAAAAAAATATCAAAGAAGCAGCTTGAAAGCATATGCTTCTTTTGTATGGAAAACCCTGAAGCACTTACAGCAAATAAAGTTTATGATATAATTCATGAAGATTCGGAAGATAAGCCTAAGAACAGTTCAAATTTAAAATTTTACGATAAAATCAAACAGGCGTTCCCTAAACTTTCGACTTGCAATGATAGCGATATGGAAAATCTTATATTCAGACTGCTAACTAAGTATACGACGGAGGAACTTGCTGATGAAGATGCTGTTTAAGGAAAAGTTCTTTGCGTCACCGGAGGGATTGCACCGAGTTATGAAAAGAACAGTTTCAGATGGGAAACGTGTTGCTCTGAGTGAACGGCTCCTTTCTTCAGGAAAGTGTTATGATGTTCTTATTGGTATAAAAATTTCTGGGAGTCAAATTAGTTGGGAATCAAAAGAAACATTTTCTTCGGAAGCAAACGCAAAAGAACACTACCGAAGCTTCTGCTCAAGGGTCCCTGTTCCTTTCCCCGGACAGCGTACTAAAAATCAGAGGTGACGAAATTGAGAGATTCGGACGCTTTACAAAAAAGTAAATAACATTTCGTGCAATTTGCATATTGTAATTTAAGAGAATATGTTGTATACTGGCATTAAAAGGAAGCCAAAGGAGGAAGAAACATGAAAAAATCAGCTTTGATACTGTTTGCGCTGGCAGCAATGACTCTTGCAGGCTGCGCCAAAGCAGCCGACACTTCTCCGGTACAGGAGTCCGATATAGCTGCTGCGACTTCGGCAACAGTGACAACTGCTCCGGCTGCTGCAACTACAACTACAGCCGAGACCACCACAGCAGCCGCAACTACCACAGCAGCTGAGACCACCGTAACAACTACCGTCTCAACGACTAAAATAACTACTACTACCACCCCTGCTGCCAAGAAAACGACTACTTCAAAAAAGGCAACTACAGTTACTACCACTAAAGCAAAGGCTGTTGTTACTCAGAAGATGAGCGGTACTATGTACACTAACCAGGCTGCTAACATGAGAAAGGGCAACGGCACAAACTACGACAAAGTTACCACGCTGCCGATGAACACAGCGGTGACCATTACCGGCAAATGCGACAACGGCTGGTATGCGGTGACGGCAGACGGCAAAAGCGGATATATGTCGGGTTCGGTGCTGAGTTCTGAAAAGACAGTCGTTACGACGACGGCGAAACAAGATTCGGTTTCAAGTCAGGAAAAAGAATCAGGAAAGGTAATGTATACAGGCGATTATCTTACCGAAGTGTTTGACAAAACAGGACAAATATTTCAGAATTGGCGAATACCTGCCGGTTCTAAGGTCATCTTGTACAGTGTAGAGGTCGTTCCGTATACAGATCCGGGCGGACAAAGCGGTGGAGCAGTAGAAGTTGCAAAGATAAGCTATAACGGTAAGATATGTTATGTGGATTACGCTGCTTTAATTGAATCCAAAGAAGAAGAATTAAGTCCGCTTTGGAAATTGAGCGAGGAGGCAAGAAATAAGAACATTTCGCAGGCTGAGAAAGACAAGATAGCAAAGTCAATTGCGAAAGAAATTGCAAAAGAAGTTATTTCAGAAGCCGGTTCTGAACATTCCGCACAGCAATTGATAGTCGCAACTCAGAAAACGCACGACAGAATATATGAGCCGTATGGATTTATTCACACGGAAGATGATCCGCAGGATTGGACGGCATATTCTCTTTTTGTTGCACATCGTGGTTCTTGTGCCGGACATACCAGAGCATTGGGACTTGTTCTTGATGAACTCGGATACGAATGGGAACATATAAATGAAGATCAGTGGACACATCAGTTTTGTAAAGTTAAAGTAAAATGGAAAAGCAAAGATAGATCAAAATCGGGAGATTATCTTTATGCCGATACATATACAAACATTGTAACTTCGAACAGAAGTATTCTGGAAGGTGACACAATAATTGATTTCAATTTCAGCGAGGAATTTTTGTAAAACAATATAAAAACCGAATATAAAAATTCAAGGCATGGGCAAAAGTCCGTGCCTTTTTTATATAGAAAAAATAGAAAGGATTGATGAAAATGAAAAAACACGGTTTTTTCAAAAAGGTAACGGCATTGGCAGCTGCGGCAATGATGACATTTTCAGTATTATCTTCCTGCATCACAGCCTTTGCCGACACCAAAACGCCGGAAAGCAAGATAACCGACTGGGGCTACAACTTCAGCGGCTCTGGGCTTCCAAACGCATATGACCCACTTACTAAAAGTAACAGCGACGGCTCGTTCCGCAGCAAATGGGCAAACGATTTCTTTATTTGGCACACATCAAGCGGCAAACCTACCTACTGCGTACAGTTTGGCGAAACGAGCGTTGACAGTGCAGTAATGACAGATGATACCAACTTGGGAAGCTACTATAATTCCAGCCAAGTGACGCTTTTAAACCTTGCCATGATATACGGTTACAAGGGCAGCACAAAGTATGGCTATTCTTGGAAAGAGGAGCAGATCGCCACACAGTGCATGGTATGGGCAGTCAGCGGTAAATACTTTGACAGTTCAAGCACGGCTTTAAGCTCTAATGAGAGCAAACTGCTCAACTGTATCAAAGCTCCATCTACAACTGCAAAAAACAACATGATAAGCTGCTACAAGAAAATGAAAGCAGATATGCTTTCGCATAAAACCGTATTCTCCGGCAGCTATACGACCGCTTCCAATGCCGCCGCACATAAGCGCAGACTCACTTACAACATGAGCAGCGGTCGTTGGGAAACGTCCATAACGTCAGACAAGTATCTGGCGATGTTTTCCCACGAGAACATAAGCGGAGTGACATTTACTGTCAGCGGCAACACGCTGAAAGTGTCGGCTACTACAGCAGGACTGAAAAACCTTGAATCTCACGGCGCAGTAATATTCACCAAAAACAAAGGTCTGTATGCAAAGCCGGACGGAGTTGCGGCAGTATTTCTTAAAGCAAAGGATAACTCCAAATCTACACAGTCAAAAATTTTTTCCATGGAAAAACAAGATCCTGTAATGGCTTACCTTGCATTTGAGGGCGGATATGGCGATGTTACTATAACTAAGAACGCATCAGATGCCAACGGAAAGACATATACTGCGACCGCCTCCGCAAATAAGACCTTAAACAAAGCTGTACGGTTTAAGGTGAAAAATTCAGCCGGCAAGTATATCGGATTTACCGGTTCAGCCGGAAAATACGCTTTCTCTGCCGTTTCATCAAGTGGAACTCCACTTGCTCTGAACTCGTCCGGCAAGATAGATCTGTCAGGGCTTCCGGTCGGAACATACACTCTGGTAGAGACCACTACAGCGGCTGGTTACATCAAAGCCGCCGACAAGACTTTTACAGTTACTGACGGCAGCACCGCCAGTACGTCAGTTGTGAACGACCAGGACAGCGGCGTTCTGGAAATAACCAAGAACCTCACCTACCGAGGCGAGACAACGCCCATTACCAGAGCTGACAACTGGGACGAGATCAAGTCGGGGCTGCGATTCGTGCTGACCGACTCGAAAGGCAACTATATCAGCTGCTCAGGTTCAAGCGGTAAGTATACTTACAACGGAACACGCAACTCCGCCCAGCAGATCGCTCTTGACGATCAGGGTAAGATAACTGTTTCCAAGCTGCCTGCCGGTTCTTACAAGATAACCGAAACAACGAAAAGCGGCGTGACCTTTGAAGACCTTTCAATTAAAAAACCCGGAAACCCGGTAACGGTCACCATTAAAGCCGGACAGACGACCAAAAAGACTATAGTCAACACTCACCCGGATAAACGTGAGATATATATTGAGAAAGAGATCATTCCTTACGATGAAGATGCCGGTGTTACCGATGAAATGTGGCAGGATATATTTTTCTATGTGAACTTCGCTGCAGCTGACGGAGATTTTCCAACGGCAAGAGTCAAGCTCATAGACGCCAATAACGGTATATATCAGTATCTGGACAGCAATGGAGGAGACTGGTATAATGATCCTGCCGTCCAGATAAGACTTGGAACTGAAAGTCACACCGCAACGATCACTGGTATTCCGGAAGACGTAATGTCTTCAATAGAATGGGTACAAGTCTATGAGGTCGGATCTGGCTATACTCATGAATCGAGAATATCAGCATTTTTTAACGGGGATTTCAACGTAACCGTCGATTTTATAAATACAGAGGAATATGGCGGATTAGTTGTTAAAAAACACACCGAAGGAATGCTCAACCTTGAGGACATAGAGTTTATTCTTTCGGGAACTTCAGACGGTGGTCGTGAGGTATATATAACCGCCACTACAGATAAAAACGGCGAGGCGATCTTTGAGAAAATACCTACTGGCGGCTACACATTGACTGAAAACGGCGAGACTATAGACAATGACGTATATATCGCCGGAGATGGAAGTTATGTCTCTATAAAAAATGATCAGACAACGACTGTTGATTTTTACAATGATGAAAAGAAAGGCTCAGTCAAAGTAGTTAAGCATACCGAGGGTCAGAGGAGTATTGAGGGCATAGAGTTTATTCTTTCGGGAACTTCTGACTCAGGACGTGAGATAAGCGTTTCCGGCAAAACTAACGCAGCCGGTGAGTTAGTGCTTGAAAATGTACCCGTAGGCACTTACAGTCTGACCGAAAACGGTTCGACTGTAAACGGAGACATATATCTGACGGCAGATTCGCAAGAAGTAACTGTACTCTACAATGAGACAGTCACTAAGGACTTCACCAATACTGAGAAGAAAGGCTCAGTCAAGGTAGTTAAGCATACCGAAGAGCAGAAAAACATCGAGGGTATCGAGTTTACTCTTGCAGGAAACTCAGATTCCGGCAGAGAGATCAACGTATCAGGAAAGACTAATGCCGACGGTGAGCTGGTGTTTGAAAACGTGCCTGTAGGTACTTACAGTCTGACCGAAAACGGTTCGACTGTAAACGGAGACGT
>CANRLY010000054.1 GCA_947631585.1 uncultured Clostridia bacterium | reverse complement strand
TCAATGTACAGATCGGTGTCGGCAAGCTCCATGTACTTGTCCGCCGAACTCTTAGCCGCCGCACCATCGTCCTCAGTGCTCTTGGCTATCCTTATCTGCTTGAATCTCAGAAAATTCTCATTCACATAAGCCGTTGCGTCATCGAGGCTGACTTCTTCTATTCCGCCCTCCATGTAATAAGCGTCAAACAGCTTATCCGACAGATAAGAATACCTTGCCACCCTGGTCAGCGAATCCTGGGAGATACCCATGCGGTGGTAGTAGTCCCCCTGACTGTCCCAACTGCTCTGCACCGACTCTTTTATTTCTTTTTCCTCATCTTCGGTAAGAGTTATACCCAGCTCATCGCAGCGTTTTTCAACTGCCGCTATTTTCAGACAGGTCTCGTAAGCGTAATCCTGAAGATGGTCTTTCATAGGCTTTCCATCGACCTCCTGATCGAAGTAAGAGCCTTTCACTTCAGTTCCGCTGTAGTACATCGAGTAGACCTGATTAGAATACTCGTTGAGCATAAGATCAATATAAACTCCGGCGGCTATCTCCTTGCCGTCAGCTTTCATAACATAACCTGTGTCCGAACCGCAGCCTGCCAGACCTGCTGCCAGAACCACTGCGCAGACAACAGCGGCGATCCTTTTTCTTAATGACATAAGCGTTTATCCTTTCCTGATGATCTCCAGTTTTGCGGCAAAGGTCAAAGCCTGCTGCCGATCCAGTTTATTATACTACAAACCACCGATATTGTCAAGTTCTCCGCCAAGAAATGCAGTTTCCCCGACTTACCCGGCTTTCCAAACTTTCTCCCTTGCGTAAGACCCCCATTTCCCTAAGAAAAAATTTTTTCAGAAAAATAAAGGTGTTTTCAGTTTTCGCTGCGTATATATCTTATAGATGGCGAACTTATGTTCTCACTGGCTGTCTCCGCTGCTGCCGGAGATAGCCTGACCCTTTATAGGAATGTTGTAGCCGTTCTGCTTTTGTTCGCCGTAAGTTGAAAGGTACACTTTTGTGAACTTTATCTCCTCCACCGGCGTGTAGTCCTTGTTCTCATCGTCATCGGAAGTACCCTCTCCGTTGATCTGCGCAGAACTTATCTTATCAAGGGTCTCCCAGCCGTCATAGACCTGCCCGAACACAGTGTACTGCTGCAAGAAATTCGGCACTCCTCCGTAGACCGCAAACATATCTGTCACCTTGCCCAGACCGTTTACGTCATCTCTGCTCTCGTAATTTTCTTTCAGCTCGTCAATGTCCACCACATCGTTCACAAAGGTCACCACAGAGCCTGCTTTCGACTTGGTGAAAATGCCGCCTTTCTTCACCATAGAGCAAAGACTGCCTCTTATGGGCAGCAGGTCGGTGCTGACTTCTATCTTGGTCATTTTCAGGTCGGAATCCTCTCCTGCTCTGCCGTCCGTGGTCTTGCTTCCGCCGATAAAACCGCCCTTTTGCCCGTTTTCGCTTTTCAGCACAGTGCAGACGTAAGTCCCGTCAAAGTAGCCGTCCTCCACAAGCTCTTTGAAGTACTTGCAGTAGTTAGGCGCTTGTTCCTCGTAAAGCACCGCTTTTATCGTGCCTTCTGTAGTCTCGAACACCACCACCGTGGCATCGTCCGAGGGTTGTTTCGGCTGTATGAAATCAGCGTCCGAGTAGTCCACTCCCTTGCCCGACATAAAGCTGAAAAACAGTATGAACACCACCAGAAACGCAAACAGTATCAGCATTATCTGGAACACTCTGGAGTAAACTTTCGCCTTGTTTTTGTTGGGATCCAGTTCCATAATTTTTCCTTTATCCTTTCTTGTGCCTGAGCTTATTTCTTCCTGATCTTAGTACCCTGCCTGGTCTCCTCCACCATGTAGCCCATTGCCGAGATCTGGTCTCTCAGGCTGTCCGCAAGTGCGAAATTCTTCTCTGCTCTGGCTATCCTGCGCTGTTCTGCAAGCTGCAATATATCCGCCGGTATCAGATCGCTGTCAGAGTTTTCCTCCAGCTTTTCAGCCTTGCTGATTATATCCAGCGAAAGCACCTTGTCCATCTCTGCGATAGCCGCCAGTTTCGTATCCGCACCAGCCCCCGACTTGAACACGTCATACAGCGCAGTCAGGGCGTTTGAAGTGTTCAGATCGTCGTCCATCGCCTTGCAGAATCCCTCTTTGAGCCTTGCAAGTTCCGTTTCATCTACCGCTCCGGTCTTTTGACCCAGCAAAGCGGCAGTTCTTGCGATAAGCTTGCTGTAAGCCGCCGCTGCATTTTCCAGATTCTCAAATGTAAAGGTCAGCGACTTGCGGTAGTGGGAACTCAGGCAGAAGAACCTGTACGCCAACGGGTCGAACCGCTTTTCCTCCAGCAGCGACACCGTCAAAAACTCCCCTTTGGACTTGCTCATCTTGCCGTCCTCGGTGTTCAGGTGATGCACATGGAACCACTGACTGCACCACTTGTGACCCAGGTACGCTTCCGACTGAGCTATCTCGTTGGTGTGGTGTGGGAACACATTGTCCACTCCGCCGCAGTGCAGGTCAAGGTATTCGCCCAAATGCTTCATGGAAATGCAGGAACATTCAATATGCCAGCCGGGGTAACCTGTTCCCCAGGGGGAATCCCACTTCAGCTCCTGGTCGTCGAACTTGGACTTTGTGAACCACAGCACAAAATCCGACTTGCTGCGCTTGTTTCCGTCCTCCTCGACGCCCTCTCTCACGCCGACTTCCAGATCCTCCTCGTTAAAGTCGTTGAACACATAGTATTTATCCGGCTTGCTGGTATCAAAGTAGATGTTTCCGCCTGCCTCGTAGGCGTAACCCTTCCTGATAAGCTCCTGTATCACCTCTATGAACAGGTCAATGCAGGCGGTGGCAGGCTCGATAACGTCCGGTTTTCTGATGTTGAGCTTTTTGCAGTCCTCAAAGAAAGCGTTTGTGTAAAACTCCGCTATCTCCATGACCGTCTTGTGTTCACGCTTTGCCCCCTTGAGCATCTTGTCATCGCCGGTGTCGCCGTCCGAAGTCAGGTGACCTACGTCTGTGATGTTCATTACTCTTTTCACGTCATAGCCGGAATATCTCAGGTACTTTTCCAGCACGTCCTCCATAATGTAGGTCCTGAGATTTCCGATGTGTGCGTAATGGTAAACGGTAGGTCCGCAGGTGTACATTCCCACCTTTCCCTCTCTGTGTGTAACGAACTCATCTACCTTTCTGGTAAGCGTATTGTAAAGCCGCATAACTTAACATTTCCTTTCGAAATTACTTGTTTTTCAACTGTTCGACCTGTTTTTTCAGCCTGTCTATCTCGAACCTCATTCGGCACAGCTCCTGAGAAACAGGGTCTGGAATGTGTATCTGGTCAAGGTCTGAGACCCCTGTCTTTTTGCCGTTTATCCTTACTATCCTCGCCGGAACTCCCACTGCCGTGGCGTTCGGCGGAACTTCCTCCAGCACCACTGCGTTTGCGGCTATCTTCGCCCCGTCCCCCACCTTGAAAGGACCGAGTATCTTTGCGCCGCTTCCCACCATGACGTTATCTCCCAAAGTAGGGTGCCGCTTGCCGTGTTCCTTGCCTGTTCCCCCAAGGGTACAGCCCTGATAGATAAGGCAGTTGTCGCCTATCTCGGCAGTTTCCCCGATGACCACTCCGCTTCCGTGGTCTATGAGCAGACCCTTTCCGATCTTTGCGCCGGGGTGTATCTCAATTCCTGTAATGAACCTTGACACCTGTGAAACTATCCTTGCCAGCGTTTTGTGGTCTGCGGCATAAAGGGCATGCGCCACCCTGTGCAGCATAACTGCGTGTACTCCCGAATAGGTCAGGATTATTTCCAGCGTGCTGTGAGCCGCCGGGTCACGTTCCTTTATGGAATTTATATCCGCCCTGATATTATCTATGAATGACAATCGTCTTTCCTCCTTAAATGATAGTTCAAAAATATAAACCTCCCCAAAGCAAAGCTCTTGCTCCAAGGAGGCAGTCAAAACTGCGGTCATTGCCAATTGCCCGGTCACCGGCTTCCCCCGTATGACCTTCGGCGCAAGACCCTGATAAGCCTGCTTGACTAAGCCTGGATATGCGTTCTGCGACTGCTTATTTGCTGGAGTCTATATACTGCCAGTAAGCCGCCAGATACTGCACGCCGGAGACAACTGTCAGTCCGGCAGAGATCCAGATGAGTATTTCGTTCACCAGAAACTTTCCGTATCCCAGACCTTCCATTGCCATTATAACAATAAGCGCCGCCATAGTGAACGCCGTCTTTATCTTGCCCCATATGCCGGCAGGAACGACCACTCCGTTGCCGGCGGTCACCAGCCTCAGCGCAGAGACCATAAATTCCCTTGCAAGAATTATTATCACAGCCACCACGTCTATCCAGCCAAGGTAAGTCATACAGCAAAGCGCCGCCATGACCAGCATCTTGTCTGCCAGCGGGTCGAGAAACTTCCCGAAAGTAGTCACCAATCCGTTTTTTCTGGCGATCTTTCCGTCAAACCAGTCTGTCACCGATGCCAAAGCGAATATCCCCAGAGCAACAAGTACATTTTTCGGGACTGCTTCTATAAGCATCGCCGCCACAAAGAACGGTATCAGCACAACTCTCAGCACTGTCAGTTTATTTGGCAGATTCATCAGTCAATTCCTTTCCGAAACCAGATTTCATCAAACTACGCTTCCGATAAGGTCGTAATCCAGCACGTCCTCTATCTTTACTTTCACAAATTCTCCCACAGACGGCTTCTTTTCAGCGGTAAAGAATATCTTCCCGTCTATCTCCGGTGCGTCCTGACAAGACCGCCCGAACCAACATTCGGCGTACCTGTCAAAGCCCTCCGCCACCACTTCAAGAGTCTGTCCTATCTTCTGTTCGTTAAGTCTGTCTGAAATGCGCATCTGTTCGTCCATTATCAGTTCTGCACGTCTTTCTCTTGTCTTTTCGTCCAGCTGACCGTCCATCTCATATGCCGCCGTACCCTCCTCCGGGGAGTAAGCAAAGCAGCCCAGCCTGTCGAACTGCACTTCTTTCACGAACCTGCAAAGCTCCTCGAACTGTTCTTCCGTCTCACCGGGAAAACCTGCTATCAGGGTAGTTCTCAGAGTCACATCGGGAATTTCTCTCCTCAGCTTTTCAATAAGCTCCATAAGACTCTTTTTATCGCTTTTGCGGTTCATTTTTCTAAGTATCTCATCACAGCAATGCTGTATTGGTATGTCAAAATATTTAACCAGTTTATCCTGTGTTTTCACCGTCTGGATAAGCTTGTCGGTTATCCTTTCGGGGTAACTGTAAAGGGTGCGTATCCACCTGAACCCGTCTATCCTGCAAAGCTCCTCCAGAAGCTCCGCCAGCTTAGGTTCGCCGTACAGATCCTCTCCGTACCGTGTGGTGTCCTGCGCCACGACCACCAGTTCCTTCACTCCCACCGAAGCCAGCCATTTAGCTTCTTCGATAACGCTCTCCATCGGTCTGGAGCGGAATCTTCCCCTGATTGACGGTATAGCGCAGTAAGAGCAGCAGTTGTCGCAGCCCTCGGCAATTTTTATGTAGGCATAAAACGGCTCAGTGGAAATTATCCTTCCCCCGTCCAGTTTCAGATCCTCCTTTTTGCCGTAAGCGCAGACGTCTCCGTCTCCCCGGATAATGCCGTTTATGACGGCGGCTATATCCTTCTGGCTTCCAAGACCCACCACTGCGTCCGCTTCGGGGATCTCAGCTTTCACTTCGTCCTTGTATCTTTCAGAAAGGCAGCCTGTGACCACAAGAGCCTTTATCCTGCCCTCCTCCTTGAGCTTTCCGAACTCAAGTATAGTCTCGATAGCCTCCTGTTTGGCAGACTGTATGAATCCGCAGGTATTTATGACTGCCACGTCTGCCAGCGCCGCATCTTGAACTATCTCGAAGCCGGAATCCCTCAGCGACCACATCATATGTTCGGCGTCCACCTGATTTTTAGGACACCCCAGCGACACCATACCGACTCTGACTGCCATTTAACGAACTCCCTTTCCTGCCGCCGGGATACGCCCTGCCCCATGCGGTCAGCTGATTAACTTACTGAATTACTATAGCAGTGTAGAGCCGGATCCGAGTCGCCTCAAAACCCCTCGCCATGAGGTGCGAAGCAGTTTTTGCAGAGCAGATTTTCGTCAAGACCAGGCGACAGACCGCAGGCATACTTGCGTATGGCAAGGGCTGGCAACGACGTATTGGCGGAAATATGCCTGCAAAAACCGACTTGGGTACGGCTCTGCACTGCTATTTATATTTTACACTAAATTTCTGATATGTCAAGGGGGGAAAAGCGCCTTGCCAGTCCTAGTCCTCCTCAAAGAACATCTCCCCCATGACCCTATCTATATCATAATATGAATAACCCTGCCTTACAAGTGCATTTTTCACTTTTCTCAGGGAATCCTCATCTGTTATCCTGCGGGCGTACTTCTTTTCTATAAGTTCCGCCAGTCTCTGGTCGGTGTCCTCCTCGTACCCGGAGAGTATCTCTTCCGTCAGTTCCCTGTCAAGACCCTTAGCCAGCATTTCCTGCCTTGCCCGGTAGTAGCCCAGCTTTTTGACCTCAACCAGCTTTTCGGCAAGTTTTTCGGCATAACGTCTGTCGTCCACCAGTTTCAGCTCTGCCAGACCATTCACCACTTCCAGGCAGATATCCTCCGGATAGTTCCGCTCCAGCTTTTTGTAAAGCTCCACAAACGAATAGTCCCTTTCGTCCAGCAGATAAAGCGCACGTTCTCTTGCTTTTCTCAGGGTATCCGCCCTCTGAGCCTGTTCTACCGCCGACTGCGGCATCTGAACGCCTTTTCTTATGCCCAGTTCCGACACCACCCGAAAGTTCCAGAAATAGGTCTCCCCGTTATCCAGCACCACTTTGCAGGTATCGCCCTTGTATCTTTCCGCTTCGGTAACTTCAGCCATATCAGTCTTCCGCCGGAGCGAACTCCTCAAAATCATCGTCGGCATTTATGGTAACGTCCGCCTGAGCAGGGGTCTGCGCAGCTGTTGCCGCCTTGTCCGCCTGTTCTTTCAACTGAGCCGCCTTCTTGTTCTTCTTAGAGACCATCACCAGCTCGGAGGCGTTTTCCTTGATCTTTTCTTCTATCTCTTTCATAACTTCAGGATTAGACTCCAGCCACTCTTTGGCGTTGTCTCTGCCCTGACCTATTTTCATATCCCCGTAAGAGAACCACGCTCCGCCTTTTTTGATGATATTCAGGTCGGTGGCAAGGTCGAGGACTTCACCCACTCTGGAGATACCCTTTCCGTACATGATATCGAACTCGCACTCTTTGAACGGCGGCGCTACCTTATTCTTTACCACCTTGCACCTTGTTCTGTTGCCGATGACCTCTGCGCCGTTCTTTATCTGTTCGCCTCTTCTGACCTCTATCCTCACCGAAGCGTAGAATTTCAGCGCTCTTCCGCCGGGAGTAGTCTCCGGGTTTCCGTAAATGACGCCTATCTTCTCACGCACCTGATTGATGAACACCGCCACGCAGTTTGACTTGGAGATAACGCCGGTGAGCTTTTTCATCGCCTGGGACATGAGCCTTGCCAGCTGACCCACATGGGCGTCTCCCATATCGCCGTCTATTTCCGCCTTGGTGACCATAGCCGCCACCGAGTCCAGAACTATACAGTCTATAGCCCCCGACCTTACCAGAGCTTCTGCGATCTCAAGAGCCTGTTCGCCGCTGTCCGGCTGGGATACCAGCATTTCGTCTATATCCACTCCCAGTCCTGCCGCATACACCGGGTCAAGGGCGTGTTCCACATCGATGAACGCCACCGTTCCCCCCAGCTTCTGGGCTTCTGCGGCGATATGCAGCGCAACGGTAGTCTTTCCGGAGCTTTCAGGGCCGTACACCTCTACTATCCTTCCCCTTGGGACTCCGCCGATACCCAGAGCCATATCCAGCGTCATAGAGCCTGTAGGTATCGCCGCAACGTTCATTGCGCTCTTCTGACCCATTCTCATAACAGCCCCTGCGCCGTAGGTCTTTTCTATCTGTGCGATAGCCGTGTCCAGCGCCTTTTTCTTCTCCTCGTCCGTCTTGGGAAGTTCGATCATCTTCTTGTCGTTCTTTTTCTTGTCGATCGCCATAATTGATTCCTTTCCGCCCTGTTTTCGGGCAATGACTTTATTTGAAACCTTAGGTCCTTAAATATCATAACACACATTCTGTCCAAATGTCTGTACTGTTAAAGCTCCGGTGCGTCTCCGTAGACTATCCTTGGTATGCCGCTCAAGTCCCTGGCGGAGCGCACGTTTCTGAAGCCGTGCCTTATCATTATCTCAGAGACCTGATCGTCCATTCCTGCGCCCACCTCGAACGCCAGTTTTCCCTCCGGCAGCAGGCGTTTTTTCCAAAGCCTTGTTATCGTGCGGTAGTAGTCAAGCCCGTCCTCTCCGCCGTAAAGGGCAGTCGCCGGTTCAAAGCTCACCTTTTTGTCAAGTTTCTGCATATCCTCCGCCGAAAGGTAAGGCGGATTGCAGACTATCATATCCAGCATCGGCAGCTGCAAGGGGGTATTTTCGTTCAGCGCATCGGCTCTCACCGCCTTTGCCAGGGAACCGTTCAGTCGTATATTCTCTTCCAGAAAGCCAAAAGCCTGCTCATAAAGCTCCACGCAGTAAGTTTCGCAGCGCAGTTTTCTTTCTAAGAATATCCCCAGGCAGCCTGTCCCTGAACACAGGTCGCAGACCACCGGGTCTTTCTTGCCCGAAAGCGTTTTTGCGGCGTATTCAGCCAGAGTTTCAGTATCGGGTCTGGGGATAAGCGCACCTTCCCCCACTTTGAAAGTCATTCCCATGAACTCCCACCTGCCGCTGAGGTATTGCAGGGGATACCCCTCCGACAGCCGCTTTACCCGACTGAGTATCTCCCTTTCCTGCTGTTCGTCTATCGGTCTGTCACGGTCAGGTATTCTTTCCCCCAGCAAGTCCTCGAAGATACATCTCACATCGAACCGCACATCACTGTCCTGTTCCCCCAGCAGCTTCACGCACCGGGAAAACAGCTCTCCTGCCGTTACCATACCGCCTGTCCTTTATCTTCCGGTATACAAGGTCTCATGGACGCCGCCGCAACTTCTATCATTGAGTCGTCCGGCTCTCTGGTAGTCAGCCGCTGGAGCTGTATTCCCGGAAATGAAACTATCCGTGTAAGGATATTGTCGTACTTTCCGGCAAGTCTGATTATCTCGTAAGCTATCCCTATCACAAACGGCATAAGCGCCAGTTTGCAGACCATTCTCAGCAGGGTATTTTCCCAGGGCAGTCTCAGCAGCGAGAACACCAGTATGCTTATAAACAGTATTATGAAAATAAAACTCGTTCCGCAGCGTGGGTGGAAGCGTGACTGCTTTCTGATATTTTCGGTGCTGAGCTGCAAACCTGCCTCGTAACAGGCGATGGTCTTGTGTTCAGCCCCGTGGTACTGATACATACGGCGCATATCTTTTGAAAGTCCTGTCACCCCGATATACACCACGAATATCACTATCTTTATGATACCCTCAGTAAGCGTCTTTACGAAGTCGTTCATATGGACTATCTTTCCCAGACCTTTTGAGATGAGAGACGGCAGGTACATGAAAAGCAGCAGCGCCAGCGCCACTCCTATGACCATAGATACCGCCGAAACTATCGTCACTATCTTATTGCCGAACTTTTCGTCCAGCCACTTTTCAAACTTAGTCTCCGGTTCTTCGTCCGGTATAGCCATATCCGCCGACTTTGAAAGGCACTTGTACCCCTCTATAAGAGAAGTAACAAAGTTTACCACTCCCCGTACAAACGGCACTTTCTTATACCACGGAGCGTTCTTTCCGTTGTTTGCCGGCCATGTTTCCAGAGCTATCTGTCCATCGGGAAGTCTTACCGCCATAGCGGAGGTATCCACTCCCCTCATCATTACTCCCTCTATAAGAGCCTGACCGCCTATCTTCGTCTTGAACTTTTCTTCCTTTTTGTTTTTACTGCTCATCGGAATTATCCCTTTCTTCTGCGGCTTGGCGCATTACCTCTTTTTCAGTGGAAATGACCTCCACGCTGACCGTTTCCGCCTGGCTGCTGTTATTCTCAACACTGCTTATCGCCGGCAGGGTTATCATAACCGTTGTGCCGACTCCAAGTTCGCTGTTTATAGTAAGCGTTCCTCCGTGCATAGTGATTATCTCGTCCGCCACTGCCAGACCTATTCCGCTTCCACGCCGTGTATGGTTGGCTTTAAAGAACTTTGTCTTTATCTTGGGCAGGTCATCGGCGGAAATGCCCAGTCCCGTATCGGAGACGGTTATACAGATATCGCCGCCCTGCTCGTAAGCCTCCACCGAGACCGTATCGCCTTTATCGGAGTATTTCACCGCATTGTCAACTATATTTATGAACACCTGTTTGAGCCTGTTCTTGTCGCCGTTTACGAAGGGCAGCATCTCCGGCTCGTAGTAATTGAGCGTTATGCCGCTTATCTTAGCTCTTTCCTGGTAGATAAGCACCGTTTCTCCCAGTTCCGCCAGAATATCTATCTTATCTTTCTGCAAAGTAAGTCTGCCGTCCTGTATCCTAGAAAAGTCCAGCAGTTCCTCCACCATCTGTGAAAGCCTTTCCGTTTCGCTGGAGATCACCCTGAGACCTTTCAGCGTCATTTCCCTGTCGTCTATTGCCGAAAGCGTTTCGCTCCAGCCCTTTATGGCGGTGAGAGGCGTTCTCAGTTCGTGTGAAACAGAAGAAATGAACTCGTTTTTCACCGATTCGGCGTTAGAAAGCTCTTCCGCCATGTAGTTTACGCTGTCGCACAGTTCGCCCAGCTCGTCCTCAGAGCGTTTTTCTATCCTCTGGGTAAGGTCGCCCGTTGCGAACTTCCTTGCCGCCTCGCCTATCTGCCTTACCGGGTAAACGATGGACTTTACAAAAAACAGTCCCGAAGCGAACATCAGTGCGATTATCGCCAGTCCCACAAGGATTATCACCGCAGCTGCGATGTAGATCTGGCTGTCCACGTTTTTCATGGAGACCAACATTCTCACCGCCTCGTACTCGTTGTTGGCGGAAGGTATCACCGAAGTCATCGCCATGACCTTTTCGCCTGTAGGCAGTCTGA
>CANRLY010000053.1 GCA_947631585.1 uncultured Clostridia bacterium | reverse complement strand
TCCGTAGTATATCTGAGCGCCGTTTTTCTTCAAAGCGGCAGGTATCCTGCCCCAGTAGTTAAAAAACGCCAGGTCTCTGAAAAACACCCCATGCACCATCAGTATCGGGTACTTGGTCTTGCAGACCACGTCCTCCGCCCTCACAGCGTCAAGCTCCGCTCTTTCCTGCTCGAAAGAACACTCCTCCATGGTTATCCTTATTATCTTCACCAGGACTATCAGGTTCACCAGTGGTATGCAGCCGCAGATAAGTCCGACCACACGCCATTTTATCCCCAGCTGCACCGACGACACATACACTCTTATGATGCCGTTCCAGAAGGTGATAAATTCCCACACTGCCATGAAGATAAGGCTTCCCACCGCCGCCTTTATGCTTGCATCAATGACGGTGAAAAGCAGCAGGTGGAACACCGTTCCTGCCAGCAGGGATATGCAGAACACCAGCAGCAGTTCGTCGCCGCTGCGGATAAGTTTCACCCGTTTCGAGATGTATTTTCTGAAAGTGGGCTTCAGGTTGAAAAAGGTCATGAAAGCGCAGCCGGCAGCCGCCGCTGCAAACACTGCCCAGCCGGGAAGTCCGGCGGCAGAACAGATACCAATGCAGCAGACCGCCGCCGCTGCTATCAAAGATCTTATTGCTGTGATCATAGTTTTGCTCCGTTTAGGCGGCTCAGACGTTTATTTCCGCCTTGTCGTCAGAAACGCCGTTTTCCTCGATAATGGGCTTAACGCAGTCTCTGATAAATTCCTCCACCTGCTGAGGGCATCTGCCGATATAATTTTCAGGTCTCATTATCTCGTCCAGTTCCTCTTTGGTAACTTTGAACAGCGGGTCTGCGGCGATGCGTTCTATCAGGTCGTTATCCAGACCCTCCTGCTTTACCCGTCTGCCTGCTTCCATGGAATACTTTCTTATCTGCTCGTGGAGTTCCTGCCTGTTTCCGCCCTTTTCAACTGCGTCCATGATGATATTTTCAGTCGCCATAAAAGGCAGTTCCGCCATAACTCTTTTAAGCACCATTTTCTCATACACCACCAGACCGTTTTCCGGGTCGGTGACGTTGAGCATGATGTTGAGTATAGCGTCTATGCCAAGGAACGCCTCAGCCACGGCAATGCGCTTGTTTGCGGAGTCGTCAAGCGTTCTCTCGAACCACTGGGTCGCAGAGGTGAACGCAGGGTTGAGCAGGTCGCACATAACATATCTTGCCAGCGAAGTTATCCTTTCGTCCCTCATGGGGTTTCTCTTGTAAGCCATTGCGGAAGAGCCTATCTGGTCTTTTTCAAACGGTTCTTCTATCTCCTTGAACGACTGAAGTATCCTGATATCGTTTGAAAACTTGCTTGCCGACTGCGCAATTCCTGCCAGCACGGAGCAGACCTGGAAGTCGATCTTTCTGGAATAGGTCTGTCCTGAAACAGGCACTACCCCGTCAAAGCCCATTTCCTCAGCGATGAGCCTTTCCAGCTCCTTGACCTTTTCCGCATCGCCGTGGAAAAGCTCCATAAACGAAGCCTGAGTGCCTGTAGTTCCCTTAGAGCCCAGAAGCTTCAGGTTTGCCAGCCTGAAATCCAGATCCTGCAAGTCCATGATAAGTTCGTTGCACCAGAGTGTCGCCCTTTTTCCCACGGTAGTCAGCTGCGCCGGCTGCAAGTGGGTATAGGCAAGGCAGGGCAGGCTTTTGTACTTGTCTGCGAACGCCGCCAGCTGGGAGATGACCTTTACCAGTTTTCTCTTTACAACTTTCAGAGCGTCCCTCATGACGATGATATCCGTGTTGTCCCCCACATAACAGCTTGTCGCTCCCAGGTGGATTATGGGGTAAGCTTTCGGGCAGACCTGTCCGTAGGCGTAAACGTGGGACATAACGTCATGTCGCACCTGTTTTTCTCTTTCTGCTGCGACCCGGTAGTCGATGTTCTCCACATTCGCTTCCAGCTCGTCCACCTGTTCCTGAGTAACGTTCAGACCCAGTTTCATCTCCGCTCTTGCCAGAGCCACCCAAAGCCGTCTCCAGGTAGTAAATTTCTTATCGGCAGAAAAAATATACTGCATTTCCTTACTTGCATATCTAGTGCAAAAAGGGCTTTCGTAACTGTCAGTCATAGCAAACCGTCCTTTCAAAACTCTCTTGGTAAAGTATATCACATTTTTTTGTACTTCGCAACCGTTTAAGTTATTTTTGCGCAAAAAAACTCTCCCTGCCCGCAAGCAAGGGAGAGTATTCGGCACGCTTATCCGATCAGTCCTGTTTTGAACCGCAGTGGCGGCAGAATTTTGCGCCTACAGCCAGTTCGCCGCCGCAGTTTTTGCACCTGTAAGTTCCGCCCTCTGCCTTGACTTCTTCTTCCGCCGGCTTGGGGACTTCCAGCACTTCGGTGACCGCCTGTACGGCTTCCGCAGGTATCTGCTGCCGGCTCTCCGCAGTCGGCTGCGCAGTCTGCTTCTGAGCGTCAGCCTGCTTCTGAGCGGCAGTCTGCTCCGGCAGAGTTGCAGCCGTTCCCGAAGCCTTCACCTTTATCACCAGACCCAGTCCTGCAAGCGCCAGGAACAATCCTATCAGCACCGGCGCAAGGCAGACTATTATCTCGCTGACAAAGAGGAAAAGCTCGTCGTCAGCCATTTCGGACATATTTTTGAAGTCGTCGCTTCCTGCCAGGAACAAGAACCTGAACAGCGGAGCTACCGCCGCAGAAATTCCGGCAAAAAGCACGATAAGCCCCTCTTTGTAGCCGCAGCTCTTTTTTCCTGCGCCGGCAATGAACACCAGCATCACGAAAAACGTAAAGAGGAACAGGAAACAGGCTGTCCCGTAGACTGAGAAGAACTCAGAGGTCTTATGTATCAGGATATCCCTGTATTCGTCCTTGCTGAACGCTATCTTGTAAGCGAGCATGGAGATAAATTCCTGCGCTGCGGCAGCAGCCGAAAACAGGAACGCCAGGATCATCATCACAAGCGGGAACCCTTTTGTGTTAGCTAATTTTTTAGTCATTGCAAACTGTCCTTTCTGTTATCATAAGTATATGATATTACTATTTTAACGGCTTGTCAACAATAATCCTGTCGAAAGCCGAAAGGCGACTGTAAAGCAGTTTTCAGATGTGCTGATATGCCCATATTCTGCTCAGTTGTTTTCCGGCTTTGCTCCGCCGTTCTGACCATTCTGACCTTTTGCGCCGTGGGGCTTCTTCTTTTTCCTGCGCTGAGGAATCCTGCGCTGAGGATTTGATTTTTCGGGAACTTTCTGCTCAGACTGCTTCGGCTGCTCAGGCGGCTTAGGCTGGTCTTTCTGCTCCGGCTCAGGATTATCAGGTTTATCCAATTTCTCCGTCTGCGCAGGCTGGGAGGGCTTCTGAGGCTTTGACTTCTCGTCCGGCTCTTCCGGCTTCTGTGGAGAAATTATCCTGTTTATTATCTTGCCGTCTTTATATTCAAACATGAACACCAGCACCAGCGCCAGCAGACCGCATATTGAGACGATTATTCCCAATTTGAAATAGTCCGGGAAGAACTTCATCGACACCGTATGAGTACCCTCCGGCAGTTCCACCGCTATCAGGCTGTCAAGGAGCTTAATCGGCTGAACGGTCTTTCCGTCAACCTTTACAGTCCAGCCCTCCTCGTATGGAATGGTAGTGAAAAGCAGCTGTTTTCCCTGAGTTGCCGTTACAGTTCCCTCAACGTAGGTGTCTGTGAACTCAGTGATGTTCCACTGTCTGGCTCTGAGCTTTTCTATAGTGTTTTCAAAAGCCGCCTTATCGAAAGTGCAGAACAGCTCGTCTTTCCAGTAAGACTCGTAGTCGTCAGTCAGCAGAGACACCCTGACTGTCACCGAATCCCCTGCTTTGAACTGTCCGACTTCCATTATGGAGTAGTCGTCCCCCTCGAAGAAAGAACCTACATACTCAAAGTCCGAATTGAGCGTGCCTGCCTCTCCGTTTGAGGAAGATGATACCCAGACGTTCACTTTTCTTTCGTAGTCGGTGGGCAGGAACATATACAGCGGACTGTCGCTGTCCATTGTGAAGTTATAGTCTATGTGACATTCTCCCACGCTCCTGTCCTCGAAGGCGTGGCGGACGTTATCCCTGTCAGAGCCGGAAGTCACCATATTCTCAGTGGCGGTAGACTCCGGGTATATCCTTTTGAAATACTCCACAGAGAAGTCGTCGCCGCAGATATAGTTGAGCAGGTCGTTCTGGTTGGAGAACGGGTCGTAATCATCAAGCACCAGGTTTCTTATCTGCTCATCGGAAGTCATTCCCAGAGAAAGGGCATAAGGGTTCTCGTAGACCTGTATTTCCGAAAGTGTCTGAGAGGAGGGTATCTTCAGCGAATACTCCTCCGGCCGGAACTTCTGGGTGCGGTGCTCGTCGTCGGTGCGGTCCATCAGGTATTTTATATCGAACAGCGCATCTGTCAGTATCGTTGCTCCGTCATAGGAGATATAATGTCCCCCGTAGGCGTAGCCCAGGTCTTTGAGCATAGAGAGCACCGGTGCGTTCATTGTGGAGCTTGAGTGGGAAAGTCCCCGATAGCCCACGCCGATGGCGTCATTCACCGTGCGGTGGAAAGCCGCCTCCATGCGGAAGAAGCCGTTATCGCTCTCGTTCACCTTATCCACGGCACGTTTCAGTTCCTGCATATAGTCGGTATAGCCCTCGTACTCCGAGTAGGAAAGCCCGGTATAGCCCTCTCTTTCGGGGTTCACGCCGATATCGTTCTTTACCATGGTATCCAGGGTATTTCCGAAAAGTTCCGCAGCCACCGCTCCGCAGAGCAGCACCGCAGCCGCCCGTGACTTTTTAGCTTTTATTATAGTAAGAAGTATATAGCACACCAGCGCAGAGAGAATAGCTATCACTATCCCCTGCACCACAGCGACTTCTTCGCCGTCCTTGAGGACTTTCCTGAAAGGTTTCAGGTGGTCGTAAGTCTGGCTCTCCAGGTAGACGGTGAGCAGCATAAATCCGAAGAAAGTTCCCCCCACGGCTTTGGAAGTAACGCCGTCAAGGTTTTCATAAGCCCTTGCCGCCATAAGTATCAGCAGCGCAGAGAACACGAAAGAGTATCTGTAAGGCAGCCAGTTCGGCACCTGGAATCCGTGCCAAGCCATATCCACGGGAGATATCCACATACAGCCTATCAGCGTAAGCAGCAGGCAGCCTTTGGCGATCTTTTCTTTCAGGTTTATCTTAGAATTAAGGAAGAACAGCGGTATCAGCAGCAAAGTAAGCGTTCCGCAGTAGATCATAGGCAGTCCGCTGGGGTAGACGGTATCGTAGCTGAGCGGATAGAGTTTAGTCAGGAACTGCACAAAGGTGAACTGAGTCTTTACAGAGAAGTCAGGCTCGGTAAACTCCAGCTTGCCAAGCTTGAGAGAATTATACACCGGTATCAGCACCACGGCTGCGCTTGCTATAGCTATGACTGTTCCCACAAAGAATTTAAGGCATACGGTAATAAAGTTTTCAGGCAGCACCCTGTCCTCTTTGGAGAGGCAGACGTATATAAAGTAAAGGAGGGTGAAGAATCCTATCATGTAGCCGATATAGAAGTGTGCAATGAACATAAGTCCCAGCGGAACGGCAAGGGGGAGTATCCTGCGTTCGTCCACCAGCCTGTGGACTCCCCACATGATAAGCGGCAGGTACACCAGACCGTCCAGCCACATAGGGTCCATCAGCTGAACAGCCATATACGCCATCAGCGCATAGAGCATTGGGAACAGCACCTGCGAGGAGGGCTTTTTCACTCCTCTTTTCTTTAAGAAGAACAGGAAAGTCACCCCGGCAGTACCTATCTTTGCAAGCTGCATTATCAGCACGGAGAAGCACATAAGTTCCGCCGGCAGCAGGCATATTATCAGCATGAACGGGCTTGCCAGGTAGTAAGCGTAGATACCGAAAAGTTCCCCGGAAAGGTTCCTGCTCCAGCTGTAGATAAGGCTGCGGTCGCCCCAGAAAGCGTCCCTGAGCAGTTCATAGTAGTAGACGTACTGACCGTTCAGGTCAAGCACCAGCACCGACTCTTCGCCGAAAGGGTATATACCGAACACCGCATAAGCTGCGAAAGTAATAGCGGCAGGCAGAAAGAACACCAGGAAGTAGTATCTTTTATCATAGAGCCAGCTATGGAATTTTTCGCCGAAGCTTCTTTCGCCGGTATTTTTCAAAGCGGAAGCAGGCGGGGCAGAAGATGTCTTAGCCATTGAGATCAATATCCTTTCCGTTGCTTATATTGCGGTCGTCCTTATGCTTTAGATTCAGAGAATCCCTTATGATAAATCTGGGTCGGCGTTTGATCTCCTCATAAATTTTAGAAAGGTAGTAGCCGATTATTCCCAGGCTGAACATTATTACGCTGCTGGTGATAAGAAGCAGCAGTATCACGGTAGTGAAGCCTTCCAGCGACCGACCCATACAGTATCTTACCAGCGTATGGACTCCCAGCACCAGAGACACCAGAAACAGCAGTATCCCGCAGCCGGTGACCAGCTGCATAGGTGCGCTTGTAAAGGAAGTGACGGAGTTCAGCGCATATTTCACCAAAGAGCCAACAGAGAATTTAGACTTGCCGTTTTGTCTCTGGGCGACTTTGAAATAGACCTTTTTAGTTCTATAGCCCACCCAGCTGGAGAGCGCCCTGAAGAAGGTAAGGCGTTCAGGCATATCGTTAAGGGCGTCGATAACTTTTCTGTCAAGCAGTCTGAAGTCAGAAGCGCCGTTCATATCCAGTCCGGAGGCTTTATTGAGCAATTTATAGAAGAGTTTTGAGAAGCACTTATAGAAAAAGTTCTCCTTGCCCCTATCCGCCTTAACGCCCTCGACCACATCGACGTCGCCGTCCAGCCAGACGTTATACATTTCCACCACCGTTTCGGGAGGGTGCTGGAGGTCGCAGTCCATGATGACGGCGCAGTCCCCCTGAGCTGCCTGGAGTCCGGCGAAGATAGCGGCTTCCTTACCGAAATTCCTGGAAAGGTCCACAGCCGCCACACGTTTATCCATTTGGGCGATGCGGGCAAGTTTTTCCCAGGTCTTATCCTTAGAGCCATCGTTTACGAACACCAGCTGAAAGTCGATGTTATTCTGGTCCAGCAGTTTTGAGAGAGCGGCGGCGGTAGGTTCGACGTTATTTTCTTCGTTAAAGCTTGGAATTATCACCGAAAGCATTTTACCGACCCCGTTTTCGTTCTTACATACTGTTTAATTATAACACAGAACGCCGAAGTTGTCAACAAGGGCGGCGGCGGTTGGGGTGGGTTTTATTAGTCAGCGATCAATTTTTTATAATTGTGTCCCACTGAAAAAATTGCCCCACCCATGCTAGAGGCAAGAGGACGAGAAGCAAGAAGCAAGAAAAACCCCACCCCCGGCGACGTTGTCGCCAACCCTCCCCAGTTTGGGGAGGGAAAGTTCGGGCGGCTTCGCCGCCCGAATCACGCCACGCCATTGGGCGTGGCGGCACTGCCGCTTCCCCTGTAAAGCAGCTCCAGCCGCAAAAAAAGAAGCCCCTCTGCTGAGGGACTTCCGTTATTCATCAGTTATTCTCATTATTCTCGTCAGGGGTCTCGGCAGCTTCCGAACTGTCAGTTCCGCCGTTTTCGCCGGGCTGGACTGCCGGTTCTTCCGCCTTTTCCTTGCTTATCATTTCGTCCACCTGCTCGGCAGTCAGGCTTCCGTCCATAAGCTTATAGAACGTCTCCGAATCCAGCTTCTCAAAGTTTATCAGATACTTCGCAACCAAATGCAGCTGCTCCGTATGCTCTTTCAGTATATCTTCCGCTTTCAGGAAGCAATCCTCTATGATCTCCCTTATCTCGCTGTCTATCTCGGCTGCCACGTTCTCGCTGTAGGAATTTCCTGCTGTATAATCCCTGCCCAGGAACACCTGGTGCTCGTCGTTGCCGTAGACCACCGGTCCAAGCTTCTCTGAGAAGCCGTACCGCATGACCATGCTCCTTGCGGTGGAAGTCGCCCTCTCCAGGTCGTTTGACGCACCTGTGGAAATATCGTCAAGTATCAGCTTTTCTGCAACTCTTCCGCCCAGCAGCACCACTATGTTCTCGTACATCTCGTTCTTGCTGATATACGATTTGTCCTTTTCGGGAAGCGACATGGTGAATCCGCCGGCGTGTCCCCTGGGTATGATCGACACCTGATGCACCTTGTCCTGAGACTTACAGTAATAGGTGCATATGGCGTGACCTCCCTCATGGTAGGCTGTCAGACGCTTTTCGTCAGGCGTTACCACCCGTGACTTCTTCTCAGGGCCGGCTATTACCTTTATGGAAGCTTCCTCCATATCCGCCTTTGTGATAGCCTTTCTGTCGGCTCTTGCCGCAAGCAGGCTGGCTTCGTTCACAAGGTTCTCCAGATCCGCTCCGGTAAAGCCCACCGTCGTCTTTGCGATAACTTTCAGGCTTACGTCCGGCGCAAGCGGTTTATTTCTGGTATGGACTTTCAGTATCTCCTCCCTGCCCTTTACGTCAGGGTAGCTCACAAGTATCTGTCTGTCAAAACGTCCCGGTCTGAGCAGCGCAGAGTCCAGTATATCCGAACGGTTAGTCGCCGCCATGACGATTATTCCCTCGTTTCCGGTAAAACCGTCCATCTCAACAAGCAGCTGGTTGAGGGTCTGCTCTCTTTCGTCGTGTCCGCCGCCGAGGCCTGCGCCTCTCTGACGTCCCACGGCGTCTATCTCGTCTATGAATATTATCGCAGGGGAATTTTTCTTCGCCTGTTCAAACAGGTCTCTTACCCTGGAAGCTCCCACGCCCACATACATTTCCACAAAATCCGAACCTGATATGGACAAAAACGGCACTCCGGCTTCGCCTGCCACAGCCCTTGCCAGCAAAGTCTTACCTGTGCCGGGAGGTCCCATCAGCAGCACCCCTTTGGGTATCCTTGCGCCTATCTCGTTATACTTCTTCGGGTCTTTCAGGAAGTCCACTATCTCTTTCAGTTCTTCCTTTTCCTCGTCAGCTCCGGCAACGTCCGCAAACGTCGCTTTCTTGCCGGACTGGATATGCTTGGTGTTCGCCTTGCCGAATCCTCCCATTCTTCCGCCGCCGCTGGTGGACTTCATCATATACATGAAAAAGAATATCATTACTCCCAGCAGTATCAGGGTAGGTATAAGGTTCAGCCAGAAGCTGTTGTCGGTTATCTTTATAAGGTTATACTTAAGCTTGGAGTTGGGGTTCGCCTCGTTATATTTCTGGCGGTAATTCTCCCCCTCCGTTCCCAGCACCTCGTTTACGAACAGGCTCACGTTGGGGACGGTATATGTCTCTTGCTTATCCGAACCTTTCAGCTTATACTTCAGTTCTCCCGATCCCAGGTCGAACTCGTACTCGCACACTTTCAGGTCGTCAAAATATTCCATTATCTGGGAATACTGCACGTCCGACTTTTTCCCTGTAAGAGTATTCAGAGCGTAGACCAGACCAAATATTATCACCGCCGATATGAGCAGGTAGATAAGAAGGCTCTTTCCTCCGTTCCTTTTCAATAGATCACAACCTTTTTCTATTACTGGCTCGGCCGCCGCCGGTCTTTCGGACTGCCGATTTACCGATTTGCTGAATTTCCGTCACGGTCATACATTTGAGAGTCAAACACGACCGCTACAAATGCTATTGTATAACGCCTTTGTGACAATACCGTGAAAAAACTACAGTCTGCCGCTGATAATTATTTCCGCAAGCCGCTTTGTGGAGCTATCCGCTTTCACCCTTTCGGCAGGCCCTGCTCCCTCGGCGAAAAACAGCCCCTCCCGATCTTCCAGCATAACTATCCTATGGCGTTTTTCCTCAGGCACAGAACCGCTCAGAAGCTTTTTCACCTCAGAGGTGAAGCCCCTGCCGGCAAGTCTTATCTTGTCTCCGGGGCGGCGGCTGCGCATTATGACCGTTCCTTTAATTTTATCATAATCAGCGACGGGGTTTGTAAAATTTTTATTAATATTTTTTATATCGGAAAGATCTCCCATTTCCGCCTGAGAAACATCGGTGACTCTGATAAGCACTTTTCTGCCGAGGAAATCCCCTTCCTCGCCGAAGTTCAGCTTTGCGGAAAAGTTCTTATCGCCGTCGTTTCCGCCCTTTTCAAAGCGGAGCACGCCGTTTTTGCACAAGGCGAACAGCCCCTTGCTCAGTTCCGACTTAGCCTTTTCGTTTTCAGGCTTATAAAAGCAAAGTTCCTCCAGCCGGAGGGTCTTATCCCTGGAGACTTCCACCCCGTTTTCTCTGAGAATTTCCCCGAAAACACGGTGTTTCAGCGCAGGGTGAAGCTTTTCCAGCCCAACTGTCCGATAAGTTCTGCCGTCAGGTTCTTCACAGCGGCAGTCTTTCAGTGCGCTTTCCGCCAGCTGAGAAAAGTATTCTTCCGTTTCAAGAAAATTATCCCTGGAGCGCAGGTAATTCCCCAGGATATCCGGGTTCACCTTTTTAAGTTCCGGGATAGCCAGCAGCCGCAGCATATTCCTCGAGCAGTCGGGGAGCAGGTTGGTGGAGTCGGTGACATATTCCTGCCCCAGCAGTTTCAGGTACCGTTCCGCTTCCGCTCTTGGCGTTGAGATAAGCGGACGGATAAATCTTCCCCTGACCGGCGGCACTCCGCACAGACCCCTGACTCCTGTGCCTCTTGCGAAGTTGAAAAGCGCAGTTTCCAAGCAATCGTCGGCGTTATGGGCTGTTGCTATCTTAGCCGGCAGGTCATGTTTTTCAAACGCCCTATAGCGAAGTTCCCTTGCGGCGGTCTCAGGAGAAAGTCCGGTCTTTCGGGCATATTCCGGAACATTCACCCTTTCGCAGAAAAGTTCTATCCCGAATTTTTTGCAAAACTCCCGACAAAACTCCCTATCCCGATCGCTTTCAGTTCCCCTAATCATATGGTCGACGTGGACGGCGGAGACCTTATACCCCAGTTCCATCAGGGCAAGGGTGAGAGATACAGAATCCGCTCCTCCGGATAGTCCCACCAGCACAGCTTCTCCCGGTTTCAGCATGGAAAACTTCTCCACCGTGCTTTTCACCGACAGCAGCAGTCCCGACGGGTCGTCCTCCGGCTGCCGTTTATTCGGTATCATCTGGAAAGTCTCCTTGCAAATTCTTTGAGGGAATCTTCATCGGCAAAAGATATT
>CANRLY010000052.1 GCA_947631585.1 uncultured Clostridia bacterium | reverse complement strand
AGCAGCTCACTTCCATTATGATGGGAAGTATCATCGGGCTGCGCTTTGTTCTTGCGTATATAAATTCCGAAAGGCTGTCTTTCATTCTGGTCTTTATGGTGTTCCAGTCACGCATATTGCTGTCCAGGCACTTTCGCAGCGACTTATCAAGCAGCTGTTTTGCCTGCTCCATAAGCTCTTCGCTTTCCTTTACATAAACAAATCCTCTGGAAACCACGTCCGGACCGGACAGAACTGCGCCTGTTTTCTGGTCTATTGTGGCAACTGCGATTATCAGTCCGTCCTGCGCCAGGTGCTTTCTATCCCTGAGAACTATCGCTCCAACGTCGCCGACGCCCAGTCCGTCCACAAGCACCTGTCCTGCCGGGACCTGCCCGGTTATCTTCATATCCACGCCGTCCGTCTCGATGACGCTTCCCAGGCTTCCGATAATTACATTTTCTTCGGGAATACCTATTGACAGCGCCAGCATTTTATGTTTTGCCAGGTGTTTATATTCCCCATGCACCGGAATGAAATACTTAGGCTTAGTCAGGCTGAGCATAAGTTTCAGTTCTTCCTGGCAGGCGTGGCCGGAGACGTGCACGTCGTACATAGCCTCATATACCACTGTCGCTCCCGACTTCATCAGTTCGTTCACCACTCTTGTGACGAATTTCTCGTTGCCGGGGATAGGCGTTGCGGAAATTATGATAAAGTCGTTAGGGGTGATGGAAACTTTCCTATGCTCGTTCATTGCCATTCTGGTAAGAGCCGACATTGGTTCTCCCTGGCTGCCGGTAGTGATAAGCACCACCTTTTCGGGAGGGTATCTATCCACCAGGTCGATATCTATAAACACGTCCTCGGGGCATTTCAGGTAGCCAAGTTCAATTCCCTTGCCGATGACGTTCACCATGCTTCTTCCTGAAATTGCTACCTTTCTGCCGCTTTTTACAGCGTTATCTATTATCTGCTGGACTCTATGGATATTTGAAGAGAAGGTAGCGATGATTATACGTTTTCCCTCAGCCTGGGCGAACAGTTTGCCGAAGCTTTCGCCCACCTTGCGTTCGGTCATGGTAAAGCCGGGTCTTTCGGCATTTGTGGAATCAGCCATCAGTGCAAGCACCCCTTTGCTTCCCAGTTCCGCAAAGCGTGCCAGGTCGATTATTCCGCCCTCTATGGGGGTATAGTCAACTTTAAAGTCGCCGGTATGGACGATAACTCCGGCAGGGGTATGGACTGCCAGTCCCACTGCGTCGGGGATAGAGTGGTTCACCCTGATAAATTCCACCGCCATACAGCCGAATTTCACAGTTTGTCTGGGAGTTACCACGTTAAGTTTTACTGAGCTTAATATACCATGCTCGGAGAGTTTGCCCTCGATAAGACCCAGAGTAAGTCTTGTTCCATAGACCGGCACGTTTATCTTTTTAAGAAAATAGGGAAGTCCGCCGATATGGTCCTCGTGGCCGTGGGTGATAACTATGCCCCGTATCCTATCGGCGTTTTTCTCAGCGTAGGTGAAGTCGGGTATCACCAGGTCGACACCGGGCATTTCCGCATCGGGGAATGCCAATCCGCAGTCCACCACGATAATATCGTTTGAGCACTCGATGAGGGTAAAGTTCTTACCTATCTCGTTAAGTCCGCCCAGCGGTATAATTTTCACGGGAGTTTTCCTCTGGGGTTCGGCAGGCGTTTTACGGCTTCTTGCGGCGACTCTGCCCGGAGCGGTTTTTCTCTCCGCAGTTTTACTGCTCAAGCGGTCGTTTTCACCGGTCTGGAAAGTTTTTTCAGCCGCCGGAGGTTTTCTCAGCCGTTTAGAATAAGCCCTCACCTGTTCCTCGGCAGGTTTTCGTCTTGTTATCTTAGGTTGTCTTTGGTTTTTGATATCGTCACGTTTTGGTTGTTCGATAGTAATAAGGTTAGTGAGACCCTCGCCATTCATTCTGGTCTCGCCATTATTTTTTCTTTTATAAGCTCTGTCGTTTGTCATTAGCAAATGTTTTCGGTATCCCGAAAATACGCTCCTTTCGTATAAATTTTTCCGTACTCTGTGATCTTCGCAGCGGCTGTACCGACGCATTGCTGAATTACCGCTGCAAATTTTTTCTGCCTTATGTATTTTCCGAACGCTCGCAGAAGCCGGCTTTTTGCCGTCCACCGCATACCTATTTACATTTTACTACCTTATCCCGAAAAAGTCAAGTTACAACCTTGAATTTAGCCGCCGCTCTTTTTTTATCGCTCCGGCAAAGGTGGGGCGCTTCCGGCGCCGGCGGCTTTGCCGCCAGCAGCAAGGCGGCTTTGCCGCCTTGCTACGGCTGCGCCGAAGGCGCAGCCCCGGAAGCGCCCTTGCTGCTGAGCAGTCTGATCTTCTGCTCTATCTCGTCGCACAAGGCTGAGGCTGTCTCAGCCTTGTGCGCCTGTGCGAAGATCATCAGCCCTCCGCCGTTTCTGATACCTCTGACCACCGCTCTTGAACCGCCTTCTGCGCAGACTTCGCCCTCGCAGGAAGCTCCGGCGCAGTCAAGACCGTTAAGAATGTCCCTGGTGGGAACACCTGCCGCTACGAACCGCCTGGCGGCGTAAAAATCAGGCAGCTCCCTGACCAACTTGAAAAGCGGCTTGCGCTCTCGGGAGAGCATCGCCGATATCCTTACCGCAAGCTCCAGAGGGTCTCTGACAAACAGATTCTCCTCGCCGGCAGCCGCTTCCCTGCCGACGCTGTCGCTGCCGTCCTCAGACGAGTGCAGATACCTTGCCACTTTTCCCCCAAAGCTCTGTGCAACTGCGTCTATCGCATCGGGAAAAGTGTACGGCACTGCCGCAACCGCTCCATTTTCAAAATTTTCTTTCTGTGCGGCAATTATCAGCTTTTCGGAAAAAACATATCCGCTTTTCTCTGAATACGCCGTAAGTCCGCCGCTTTCCGTGTTCAAGTGAAAGATCACCTCTTCTCCGGCAAGGTCGTTTCTTGGCAGGAACAGCCTGTCCGCCGCCTGAGCCGCAAGCCTGTCGGACGTCCTCACGGCGACCCTTATCCCTCTCAGCTTGTCAGGCAGCATACCGGCAAGCCGCCTTTCGTACAGTTCCCTGAGACCCTCCATGCGGCAGACCTCTCCATAGCCGCCTGGGGCTGCGTGCCGGAACTCTCCGCCGCTGTAACGCCTTTCTATCTCCCTTTCCTTGACCGAAGTCAGCTTCAGTCCGCCTTTGTCGAACATTTCTATCCTCACGGAAATGCCGGCGGTCACCTGTACCCCCAGCTCCGCTTCGCCTTTGCCCATTGCAAACACCGTCTGGCTGCGGAGGGCTTCCCCTATCTGCCAGACCCTTGCTCCGGCTGCCGAAAGCCCTGCGCAGAAGCTGTCCGCCAGCGGTTTCGCCGCCTTTTCGCCGGAATACCCCACCACCGCCAATCCGCCTTTCGCCATGGCAGTTCCTGCCGCCATTCCCAGCGACGCCGCCGCTGACGGTGTGAAAAATCCGCTTATATCGCACACTGCGCCGTCATCGTCAAACTGCGCTGCGCTCTGCTGGATATCGCTGACGTCCCGGACAAGCTCCAGACCTGCTGCGGCGGTCTTTCCCTCTCCCACACGGACTCCCTCGCACACGCAGGTGTTCTCGCCGATACAGCTCCTTGCCCCAGCCGCCGAACCTTTGCGCATTTCGCAGCCCTTTTTCAGCCTTGCTCCTCTACAGACTGCCGCCCCGTTCAGCCGGACTTCGTCCGCCGCTGCCGCTTCTTCCCCAATATAGGAATTTTCTATCCGGCAGTTCTCGCCTACCGAAACATTATCGCACAGCACTGCTCCGCCGCCCAGAACGCTGCCTTTTCCCACCGAAACGTTCCTGCCAATATATACGGGAGGTATCAGCGAAACTCCTCTGAGTCCGCTGGTGCTTTCCCCGAATATGCCGGAAGATATCTGCGGTATGCCAAGGGTCTCCATCGCTTGATCGTCCTCCAGCAGGCCAAGGCAGCAGGCGGTCAGGTCTGACGGCGTTCTCAGGGGGAAGTATACCCCTTTTTCCTCATAGCCGAAAAACAGGTTTTCCTCCTCTTTGCAGAGCCTGGAAAAATACTCCTCCGCCGTATCTGCCGGCATTTTGCCGTCCGGCGGAAGCTTTGCTACTATCTCCGGAGAGACCGCCCAGGCATTGCAAAACTCATATTCCGCCCGACAGTTTTCCGGGGCGGCGCATGGCTGGATACGTTTTATCCTGCCGTTTTGCTCCATACACACTGCGCAGCCCTCCCAGGGCTTTGGGCTTTTTCTCACTGCCGGAGTGAACGCCGAACCTTTTTTCTTATGGAACCTTATCAGTTCACCATAGTCGATAAGGTCCATATGGTCGCAGATGATACAAAGCATTTCGCCGCCGTTCCAAGTCTTTCTCATAACTGAAAGCGGGTCGGTCTCGCGGCAGGTGATGACTTTCACGTCCATTGTTGTGGGGAGCTGTTCCAGGCGGCTGAGTATCCCTCCGCTCCTCTGGGGGACTGCCAATGTTACCGAAGTCACGCCGCTTCTTTCAAGTCCCGATATGAACTGTTCCATCAGCGTTTTGTCCAGTATCTTCCAGGTCGCTGGGATATTCCCGGTAAGAAAGCTGCGGCGGTCGTCGGTCTGTCCGCCGCATATCAGTACAGTTTGCATAGCTTGACCTCCAAAAAATCCATCTCAAACGGATTATTGGAACAGCAGGGCGGTTTTATTCAATATTTTTCCTCAGCTTCGGGAAAAATCTTTATCAGGTCTTTATTAAAACTCTTGCGGCAGGGCAAATAATATGCTATACTATATTATATTAAACGTCGGCTTCAGAATTTTTTGAAGGAGTTTTAAAATGGTACTATATCTTATTGATTACGAAAACGTTAAAAACGCAGGGCTTACGGGGATAGACAGGTTATCGGAAGATGACAAGGCGGTGATCTTTTACAGTCCCAACGCCGACACCATCAGTTTCGAGGTACACCATGCGCTCATGCGGAGCAAGTGCCGGATAGATTTCTACAAGATCAGAAGGGGCGGAAAGAATTTTCTTGATTTTCAGCTTTCCACCTATCTGGGTTACATGATGAAAGGTGAGAATTTCGATCAGGCGGTCATTATCAGCAAGGACCAGGGGTTCGATTCTCTGATAGATTTCTGGGAAAGCGGTTTTGTGAAAGTTCCCACCAAGTTATACCGGTTCATGGCGATAGGGGCGTTTCTCAACTACATTTCCGGCAAAGGAAAGTTATCTGCCCAGGCGGTGCAGGCTGGTGAAGTCCCCGCTATCGAGCCGGCGGACGCCATTCCCCCATACGTTGAATACGATCCGGACGGCGAGGAGATACCCGACCCCATCGAGCGTGAGGAGCAGACGGCTTTTGAGTTAGAGATCTCGGAGGTAAAGGAAGCTGCCGGCAGGTTGGCAGTTACCCAGCCGCCGGAGGCTGTAGCCGCTTCGACAGAAGCGGGCGAAGCCGACGGCGTTCCCGGTGCGCACAGCAGTGAAAGTCAGGCTGGGAAGCAGCGGCAGAGCAGGCGCAGAGGCAGGCGGTCACGGCAGCAGAAAGAGCAGGAAGCAAAGCCCGTCCAGGCGGAAGCTCCGGCTGAGGAGGAGGTCACCGCTGAGGACGTTCTTGGAAAGTACCCGTTTGACAGGCGGCAGCAGCTGGTAAACTGCATCAAGACCTGCAAAAAGAAGCAGGATCTATACATCACGCTGATAAAGGCGTTCGGCAAGAAAAAAGGCTGCGAATATTACCACGACCTGAAAGGCCATTTCGACCTCCTCATGCAAAGCTGAGTTTGCTTGTTGGGGAAAACCTTTCTGAAGAAAGGTTTTCCCCGCTCTTCCGAAGGAAGAGTTAACCCCATTTCCAAAGACTTTTATATTGTTTTTGACAAGGGGTAATTTGTTTTGAAAAGCAGCGATGAATTATGCATTTAGTATTTTTTAAAGGGTCAATTACCCCTTGCCAAAAAATAATATGAGAGTTTCAGAGAGAAGTTTGGAGAAGAACTTTTTCAAAAGGGTCTCCACCAACAGCAGAACAAATATAGCAAACAAAGTTCTGCTATCGCTTTGTTCGACCGCCCGACAAGGCAAACTTTATTTACTCACGAATTTTTGGACGGGCGAAATGCGCTGTCCGCACTCGAACAAACTTCGATTTATCTTAGGAACACTATTTAAAAAGAATAAAATAATTTAAATAAGGAGAGATGTTTATGGCTTATGTAATAGGAGTTGACTGCGGCACTAGCGGCACAAAGACGGTACTTTTTGACGAAAGCGGAAAAGTGATAGCTTCAGCTGTGGTGGAATACCCGATGTACCAGCCGAAGAACGGTTATGCGGAGCAAGACCCTGCCGACTGGGCGAACGCAATGCTAGTCACCATAAAAGAGGTGGTAGCGAAGAGCGGAGTTGACAAGCGTGATGTAAAAGGCATTGGGATATCCGGTCAGATGCACGGTTTAGTAATGCTTGACGCAAACGACCAGGTATTGCGCAGGTCCATAATCTGGTGCGATCAGAGGACTGCGGCGGAAGTTGCGGAGATGAACGGCAAGTTAGGGGAAAAGCGGCTCATCGAGATCACTGCGAATCCTGCTCTTACCGGCTGGACTGCTGCCAAGATACTCTGGGTAAAAAACAACGAGCCGGAAATTTACGAGAAATGCAGGCACATACTTTTACCCAAAGACTATCTGCGGTTCATACTTACCGGAGAATACGCCACGGAGGTTTCCGACGCTTCGGGAATGCAGCTTTTAGACGTTCCGGGGCGCTGCTGGTCGGAGGAGGTATGCTCTGCTTTAGGGATAGACATTTCCATGTTAGCAAAAGTTTACGAGTCCTGCGAAGTGACCGGAAAGCTCAGGGCGAAGGTAGCCGATGAGGTAGGGCTTTGCGAAGGCACTATAGTTGTCGGCGGAGCTGGAGACAACGCTGCCGCAGCCATAGGCACGGGCGTATGCGAGGACGGAAAAGCCTTCACGACGATAGGCACGTCGGGGGTAGTTTTTGCGCACACTTCCGGCATTTCCATAGATCCGAAAGGTCGGGTACACACCTGCTGTGCCGCCGTACCTGGAAGCTGGCACGTTATGGGGGTAACTCAGGGTGCAGGGCTTTCTCTGAAATGGTTCAGGGACAATTTCTGTCTCAGTGAAAAAGAGGTTGCCGGTCAGATGGGGGTTGACGAATACTATCTGATGGACAAGGAAGCGGAGGCTGTTCCCATTGGTTCAAACCGGTTATTATATCTGCCATATCTGATGGGAGAGCGCACGCCGCATCTTGATCCCGATGCAAGGGGAGTCTTTTTCGGGCTTTCCGCCATTCACACCAAAAAAGACCTATTACGGGCGGTAATGGAGGGTGTATCCTACTCTTTGCGTGACTGTTTAGAAGTTTTCCGTGAGATGGACATAAACGTATCCGACATGATGGCTTGCGGAGGCGGCGGGTCTTCTCCCTTATGGCGTTCCATGCTTGCCGATCTATACAACTGTCCTGTAAAGACCTGTTCTTCCAAGGAAGGTCCGGCATTAGGAGCGGCTTTACTTGCCTCGGTAGGTGCAGGGCTATACTCCTCCGTTCCGGAAGCCTGTCACGCTGTTGTAAGGACAGACAAGGTCTGCGAGCCCACCATCGGAAACGTTCCGATATATCAGTCTTACTACTCTCTTTACAGGGAAATTTATCCTGCTCTGAAAAGCAGTTTCTCCGCTTTGGCAAAGCTCTGACATCGCTTTGCTAGAGCGGTCTCGGGGCGAGCCTGCGGCGCACCGGAGGCAAAGCCGCCGGTGATACGGGGCGGCTTCGCCGCCCCGTATACCTGCGCTGCGTCCGCAGCGCAGGTCGCCGCAGGCTCCGCCTGGCGGCAAAACCACAAAAGAAGGAAAGGTACCCAATGAAAAAGATCTTACACAAAATAGTGGTCGTACTAAGGTTCGTGTTCAGCAGGAAGTTCGTGATATTTCTGCTGTTGCTGTTGCAGCTGGCAACGCTGCTGGTGACATTCTTCTGGCTGACTGAGTATTTCCGCATTATATATATATCTTTCGTTTTCCTTGCATTCGCTCTTGTGTGCTATATTCTTAACCGTGACGAAAACCCGGCTTACAAACTGGCGTGGATAGTTCCGCTGCTGATAGCGCCGGTGTTCACCGCAATGCTGTACATCTTCTTTAAAGCGCAGATAGGTTCTCAGCTTTTCAGAAAAATGCACTTGCAGAAGATAAGCGAGACCAAACCGCTGATAAAAGCTTCCGACCAGCTGATGCAGGAAGTTGCACAAACCGATACCGCTTTGCTCAAACTTTCACGGTATATGTGGGATTTCGGCAACTATTCCATCTATAAAAATACTCAGGTGACCTATTTTAAACTGGGTGAGGAAAAATTCGCTGCGCTGAAACGTGAGCTGGAAAAAGCTGAAAAATTTATCTTTTTGGAGTATTTTATCATCAGCGAAGGCTCTATGTGGGAGGAAATACTCGATATCCTGAAACGCAAGGCGGCTCAGGGAGTGGACGTGAGAGTTCAGTACGACGGGTTCGGCTCTCAGATGATCTTGCCCGAAGGCTATGACAAACAGTTGAAAAAAATGGGCATAAAATGCAAGATCTTCAACCGATTCAGACCTTTCCTCTCGACTTCCCAGAACAACCGTGACCACCGCAAGATAGTGGTCATCGACGGAAAGACCGCTTTCAACGGCGGCATAAACATCGGCGATGAGTATATCAACAAAAAAGTCCGCTTCGGGCACTGGAAAGATACCGCCGTTATGCTCAAAGGCGACGCTGTATGGAGCTTTACTATCATGTTCCTACAGCTTTGGGATCTGGACGAAAAGTCCCCCTCCGCAGACTATATGTCCCTCTCTCCCTTTGAAAACAAAGACGCTCAGGCTTCCGAAAACGCCCAAAGTCAGGGCTTTGTCATGCCTTACGCCGATTCCCCTATAGACAACGAAAACGTGGGCGAAATGGTCTACATGGATATGATAAACAACGCCAAGGACTACGTCTACATCACGACCCCTTACCTTATCATGGACAACGAACTGGTCACCGCACTCTGCTATGCGGCTAAAAGCGGCGTGGACGTCCGCATAATCACTCCCGGTATCCCCGACAAGTGGTATGTGTACGTTATCGGACAGTCTTACTACAGCGACCTGCTCAAAGCCGGCGTGAAGATCTACGAGTACACCCCCGGCTTCATTCACGCTAAAAACTTCGTCTCCGACGATACCTCAGCTGTGGTGGGTACTATAAACCTGGATTACCGCAGCCTATACCTGCACTTTGAATGTGCTACCTATATGTACAAGACCCCCTGTATCGCCGACGTCAAAGCTGACTTCCTGGATACGCTGAGATCCTGCTGCACAGTGGACGAGGAGTTCTGCAAAAAACGCCCTCTGATAAATAAGTTCATGGGCTCTGTCCTGAAAATCTTCGCCCCACTGCTGTGATTGTTTGTTGTTGGGGGGACCTTTCTGAAGAAAGGTTCCCCCCAGACCCCCCCTCTAAAGACTTTTATGCTGTTTTGGAGAGGGGTAATTACCCTTTTATAATATGCAAAAAATACGAATTTTCGTAGCTTCTTGAAAATAAATTACCCCTCTCCAAAAACAATATTAAAGAATTTGGAAAGAAGTTGAGGGAAATCATTCTTAAAAAAGATTTTCCCAAAAAGCAAAACAGACACGTTAAAGCAGACCTTGTTTCTTTATTTGTTCTGCTGTTGGTTGAAACTCTTTTGAAAAAAGTTCTTCTCCCAAACCGTTCTCTGAAACTTTCATATTTTTTGGTGAGGGGTAATTTACCTTTTAAAAAATGCAGCACGCATGGTTCATCGCTGATTCTAAAAACAAATTACCCCTTGCCAAAAACCATGTAAAAGTCTTTGGAAATGGGGTCAACTCTTCCTACGGAAGAGAGGGGGTGACCTTTCTTCAGAAAGGTCACCCCCATCAACAAAAAAAGACCGTCTGAAAAGACGGTCTTTTTTTGTTTTGGTATTAATCAAGCGCCATACTTAGCGGTATTGATCTTAATTCCAACGCCCATGGTGGAGGCAACTACGATACTTCTCAGGTACTGACCCTTAGCGGCGGCAGGTTTTGCTTTTACGACTGCGTCTACCAAGGTATTGAAGTTCTCCTCCAGTTTCTGTGCGCCGAAGGAAGCCTTTCCTATCGGGCAGTGGATAATATTGGTCTTATCAAGTCTGTACTCGATCTTACCGGCTTTAGCGTCGGTTACCGCCTTAGCCACGTCGGGAGTTACAGTTCCTGCCTTAGGGTTCGGCATAAGTCCTCTAGGTCCGAGGATCTTACCCAGACGTCCTACGATTCCCATCATATCAGGAGACGCAACTACCACGTCAAAATCCATCCAGTTTTCCTTAGTTATCTTATCAACAAGATCCATTCCGCCCACATAGTCTGCACCGGCTGCCTTTGCGGCGTCATACTTATCCTCTTTACAGAAAACGCACACTCTTACGTTTTTACCTGTTCCGTTAGGAAGCACTACTGCGCCTCTTACCTGCTGGTCTGCGTGACGGGAGTCAACGCCCAGGCGTATATGAACTTCTATGGTCTCGTCAAACTTTGCCTTTGCATTCTTGGAAGCAAGATCGAGAGCCTCTGTAGCATCGTACAGTTTTGCGCTGTCTACTGCTTTTGCACTTTCAACGTACTTCTTTCCATGTTTCATTAAAAATTTCCTCCTTGTAGTGGTAACACCGGAGACTTTCCTCTCCGATTAGCGGATATTTTCCTCCCACCTTGATGCACTTTATGACGATCAGTCAACTACTTCTATTCCCATAGAACGGGCAGTTCCTGCGATCATGCTCATTGCCGACTCGATATTTGCAGCGTTGAGGTCGGGCATTTTCTGCTCGGCGATCTTCTGCACCTGTTCCTTTGTGATCTTGGCAACCTTTGTCTTATTGGGAACGCCTGATCCGGACTCGATACCGCAGGCTTTCTTGATAAGAACTGCCGCAGGCGGAGTCTTTGTCACAAATGTGAACGAACGGTCTGCATAAACTGTGATGACTACCGGTATGATAAGACCGATGTCGTTTTTCGTTCTTTCGTTGAAATCTTTTGTGAACGCCATGATATTAACGCCGTGCTGACCAAGAGCAGGTCCTACCGGCGGTGCAGGAGTCGCTTTTCCTGCGGGGATCTGAAGCTTTATATAGCCTACTACCTTCTGTGCCATTATTTGCACCTCCGTAAAATTGTGGTAAGGCGAGTCATAAGGCAGATGACTCTCCCACTTGTCTCTTCCGTCCGG
>CANRLY010000051.1 GCA_947631585.1 uncultured Clostridia bacterium | reverse complement strand
ACGATGAGAGTTGAAATGTTCGGCACGGAGTTCACGGCGTTTATGCAGGTCTGGCTGATGGTGGAGATGGAATCGTCGTAATAGTCCACTCCGCCGAACCTGCCGCAAAATTCCAGCCGGTGGGCAGGGGGGAGATAAGTTTTCAAAGCGGCTGTAAAGTCATCGTCCTTTACGCCAAACTCCTTTGCTATTCCGTAGACCATAGCGACGTTGAAACGGTTGTGTTCCCCCAGAAGATGAATTTCGTCAACGGGAATGGCGTATTCCCCTGCGCTGTGGAAAACTTTTCCGCTGACTTCCCTTATGTCCGCCGGAGAACCGTCCCCGGAGACGGTGACCAGTCGGGAGACCACGTTTTCAAGCATACCGGCGCACTGCACAGAGCAAAACAGCGTGTCCTGCGACCTCTGAAACCGATAGATGTTCTTTTTTGCCGCAAAATATCTTTCGGCAGTTCCGTAATGATCCAAATGCTCCTCGTAAAGATTCACCAGCGCACCGATGTGAGGGGAACAGTCTGCGTACTCCAGCTGATGGCAGGACAGCTCGAACACCACCGTGGTGTCCGGGGAGATCTCGTCCGCCTTGTCAAAGCAGGGGATACCGATGTTTCCCACCATAACGGACTTTACTCCGCTGTTTTTCAGTATGTGGTAAAGCAGCGTTGTGCAGGTGGACTTGCCTTTTGTGCCGGTGATACCCACCGTCTGCCTGCCAAAACGCTCCATGAAAACATTAGTCTGGCAGGTGATAAGGCAGCCGCAGTTTTCAAGCTGCCTGTCAAGAACTATCCCGGGGCTTTTAAAAACTATGTCATACTCCTTTGCCGCCTGCTGGTATTCGCTGCCGGAAAAGACCTTTACGCCCTGCTCCGGCGGCTGAATGTCGGCGGCGTCTGCGATGGCGGCTTCACATTCTGCGCCTGAGCGTTTAAGCGCCTGCCAGGTGGACTTCCCCTCACGCCCGAAGCCCAGTATCAGCACTTTTTTTCCGCCGCAAAGCTTTTTTAAAGTTTCATTCATAAAACCACATATCCTTTCAGAGTCCCTTGCCGCCGTAGCAGTTTTTCAGAAGCAGCCGCCTGAAATATTCCGGCAGCAGGTTTTGCTCCTCGAAGAACTCCCCGTATCTGTCCGCCTTGTGCCTGTACTCCTCAAAAAGCGGCGTTTCCTTGTATTTTTCATAAAGCAAAGGCAGCGGCTGACCCTGCTGTTCGTACCTGCTTATCGCCCTGGTGACGGCGGTGTTTATCTCGTCTCTGCTGCCCACGCACTCGAACGGCTTTTCGGGGGTAAGCCCGATGAGCTGCCGGAAGTGACCTTCCATTTTTGGGTCGTCAAGCATATCCCTGCCGAAGATATCGGCAAGCCGGCTGCGGTCGAGAAACGGCGAGAGTATCACCGCCACGAACAGGCATTTTGGACAGCCGCCGCACCAGACGTCGGTCTTGCTGCCTGCGTTGCAGCTGCGAAAGACAGAATGATATTGTTCGTACCTTGCAAAATTTTCAGCTATCTGAAGTTCGCTCATCGGTCTCAGCAGGCTGAAATAGTAAACTCCGCTGCCGATGAAATTTTTCTCATATTGGTGCAGGTCGTTTTCAAACCTGAAGCTCTTTGAATACTGGTGGTTGACCTCCGAGCCTTTCACCGTTGATTCGTTGGCGGAAGCCTCGTTTGACAGCACAACGTATTTAATGTCGTTCATGTAAGCGGCAGTCAGCGCAGAAAACGCCACTATTGCGGAAAACGGCGTGTGACCGTTCAGGTAGCCCTGACGGTTGAGCTCCAGCATATTGCGGTCGAGAGTCCTGTGAAAGGCGATGACCCTCTCCTCAGGGCAGCCGAACAGTTTTGCGCAGCCGGTTGTCGCACCCCTGGGATTTATCATAAAACAGCTGATGTTCTCAGCGTTTTCCCGTAAGGTCTCCAAAGTCACCACCGAATCTTTTCCTCCGCCTATGGGAACAAGACAGCGCATACTTTCAGAGACAGGCTCTGCGGCTTCCGGTTCTTCCCCGAAAGACTCTATCTCCATAAAGTCCTCAATGCTGACGGTTATGCCGTTTTTGTAGAAAAATTCCCCCAGCCCGGAATAGTACAGCTGCTTCCAGAAGCTTACCTGCTCATCGGTCAGTCTGCCGCACAGCACCTTTACTTTCGGCGGACAGGCGATCTTCCAGTAGCTGACAAGCTCCGTCATTCCCAGAGAGAAGATAAGTCTCCTTAAAGTCCCGTTCTCAGCAAAGCTTTTTCCTGCCGGCTTGGGAATGACCCACTCCGGTCTGAATAAAGCCAGCCCGCTTATCTCCATGTCAAAAGCCACAGAGATACTGTCGGCGTTTTCTTCTATGCTGTAGCTTTTGAATACAAATTCAGGGTATTTTCTGATAAGTTCATCGTATGTATACATCTTATGCTCCTTTAAATGAAACTTCATGGCTTTCCGGCGTGGTGACGCCGCACTCGTATAAGCGTATGCAGCGGCGGAATGTCCGTATGCGCTCCGCCGGTATAGCCATCTGCTGGTATAGTATACCATTTTTCAGCCAATAATTCAAGTGCGAAAACTGCCTGCGCAGAAAAAAAGAAGCAAGAGCTGAAAAAACTCCTGCTTCCTGCATAGCGTCAGTCCAGCAGATCGCTTACAGCGTCGCCGGCGTCGTCCATTCCGTCTTTCAGGTCGTCGCCCAAGCTGTCGGTCTTGTCGTCCAGCTTGTCAGCCATGTCCTTTGAGGAAGTACCCTTGTCAGAGTCGTTCTTTGAGGAAGTACCCTTGTCGGAGTCGTCCCTTGTGGAACTGCTCTTGTCGTCAGAAGATACCGACGAGGTGTTGCTGGAAGCCGGATCGTTGTTGTCGTTGTCAGCCGAACAGCCTGCGAAACCTGCGCAGACCGCAGCTGCAAGAAGAGTTATTATCAACTTTTTCATAGCAAAACATTCCTTTCGTATCAGTTGGAAGAGCGATCGTGCGGCATAGCTCCGCAGCGCTTAGGAATAGTATTTCCCCTGAAACGGAGAATATTCTGCTGAAAGTATAGCATTTTTCATAAAAATGTGTTAAACTTGTATCTGTCAGGGAAGCTTCGGTCTTAAAAATGAAAATTTTCTGAAAATTTTTGCTGAAACAAGCTTCTTTGCCGCAAGAATTATCCCCATGAGCAAAAACGCACCGGCAGGTATAATTATCAGGTCGCCCAGAGTTGCATAGGGCGCAGGACTGCCGTCAAGACTGACTTCCCCGAAAAGCACCGCTTCTTTCTTGGAGTATTCGGCTGAAAGGACTTGTCCGGTCGGGGAGATGAACGCCGAGATGCCGCAGTTGCCGGAACGCACCACATACTTTCCGCTTTCCACCGCCCGTATGACCGAATGTCTGAAGTGCATGGAACGCCCGAAACTGCTGCCGAACCAGCTGTCATTCGTGGGAATGAGTATGAGCTGCGCCCCCTGAGCCGCCTGCCTGCGTGGAATGTCCGAGTAAATGGACTCTATGCAGATAAGTGCGCCCAGCTTGCCCAGTGAACATTCTATCAGGGAGGGGCTGTCCTCCGGCGCAGGTGATATTTCCCCTGAGCCGAAAATATCCTTGAATATAGGCGCATATTCCCCAAACGGTACAAGTACGTTTTTGCTGTAGCTGCCTGAAATGCTGCCGTCCGGCTCGAACGCCATCAGCGAATTGCAGGAGCCGCCCTGACCGTTTTCGGTGAAGCAGCCCAGTATCAGCACCGCTCCGGACTTTTCCGCCAGCTGCGAGAACCGCCGGAACATCAGGCTTTCCTCAGAGTAATCGGTGGGAACAGCCGTTTCCGGCACAAGGATAAGTTCAGTGCCGGGACGGATATTTTCGCTTATCAGCTCTTCCAGCCGGAAGGCTATGTCCTCAGAAGTAAGATAGTCTTTAGTTCCGCCCTCCACCGAGGACTGGACGATCATGCAGTCTATGGTCTTTCCCTTGTCGGCGGAAACTTCACCGTTTTTTATCAGAAGCCCCCAGCAGGCGTTCAGACCGAACACTGCGGCGGCAGCCAGCACAAGCGCCGGAGCTTTGGAAGTCTTTCGCTTTAAAAAAGCGGCGGCAAGCAGAGCCGCAGGCAGCAGAACAGCCGTCAGCGCACAGAACGAAGCCCCCAGATACCTGGACGGGAGCAGCAGCACCGGGTGGGAAGTAAGGGTACATTCCACCCGTGACCACGGGAACGCAAACGGCGGCGAAAGCTCCTGTATGTGTTCCCCCAGAACGAACAGCATAGCCACAGAAACGGCTTTCAGATAAGTGTTTTTAAAAAAGTACCCGAAACTCAGCGGCGCAAGCATAAGAACCGCCGCCCAGAGCGTCATTATCACCGTTGCGGCAATAACTGCCAAAACCGCCAGCGGAGTCGCCACAGGTATGTTCGGGTAGAAAGTCAGAAGAAAAGAATTTTGTATAAAGTAGTATATAAGACAGAAAAGCCCTGCCGAACGGAAGTATCTTCCAAAGGACTTCCGGCTGATAAGCACCGCAAAAAAAGGCGCAAATATCACCATGGGAGTTACCGCCGCCGGAAAGCCGGAGACCTGCACAAGTCCCAGCAGGACGGCGCAGACGGCGCATATCAGGTAAGGAGCAGATCTTTTCAGCGTATTCATAAAAATTCCTCCAGCATCAGGACCGCTTGCAAATGTTCATATATTATAGCACATTACGGCAGGTTTTGCAAGAGTCAGGGCTGACAGACGACAGAAAAGGAGCAGATATGAAAATTCAGGAAAACGCCGCCAAAGCTATAGAAATTCTGGAAAACGCCGGCTATGAGACCTACGCCGTGGGCGGCTGCGTAAGGGACAGCCTGATGGGGATATTCCCGCAGGACTGGGATCTCTGCACCGCCGCACCGCCGGAGGAAGTCCGCCGGCTGTTCCCTGACAGCCTGACGGTGGGCAAAGGCTTTGAACACGGCACGGTGGTGGCGTTTGTGGGAAATACCCGACTTGAGATAACCACTTTCCGCTCTGAAAGCGGCTACTCAGACTTCCGCCGCCCGGACAGCGTGAAATTCGTCAGCAGCATAGAAGAGGACCTGAGCCGCCGTGACTTCACAGTGAACGCCATGGCTTACTCTGAAAAACACGGTCTGATAGACCTGTTCGGCGGCAGGGAAGATATTAAAAACAAGCTTGTCCGCTGCGTTGGCAATGCCGAAGAACGATTCAGGGAGGACGCACTGCGTATCCTCCGGGCGCTCAGGTTCTCCTCTCGGCTGGGCTTTTCCCTGGAGAAGCAGACCGCCGACGGGGTGAGGAACTGTTCTTATCTGCTGGAAAAAATATCCTCCGAAAGGATAAGAGAGGAACTTCTGAAGCTGCTCTGCGGCGATAACGTCTGTGAAGTTTTAACACTTTACAGAGACGTTATCGGAACGATAATTCCGGAAATTCGGGGAGAATTTGACCTTGACCAGCACAACCCCCACCACTGCTACGACGTCTACACCCACACGGTGAGAGCCGTTGGAAATATCCGTCCGGACAGCCGTCTCCGCCTGACAATGCTGCTCCACGACATCGGGAAACCGTCGGTTTTCGCCCTGGACGAAAACGGCGTGGGGCATTTTAAAAAGCACCCGTCAGTGGGGGCGCAAATGGCTGAGGAGATACTCAGGCGGCTGAAATTCGACAGCAAGACAGTAAAAGCGGTCAAAGAGCAGATACTCGAACACGATAACAGGTTTGCGCCGGACAGACTGAACGTCAGGCGGTTCATGGCGAAGCACGGCAGGGAGTTTTTCTTTGAACACCTGGAAGTCCGCACCGCCGACACGCTGGCGCAGTCTGATTTCCGCAGGGAGGAGAAGCTTTGGGAACTTTCCGAAAAAAAGCGCATCGGGGAACAGCTGGTAAAGGAAAACGCCCCGCTTTCTCTGGGAAGTCTTGCAATAGACGGCGAGGACGTGGTGAGCCTTGGGGTAAGCAGGGGAAAAGCCGTGGGGATTGCCCTTGAAAGCTGCCTTGCCAAGGTGGTGGACGAGGAGCTTCCCAACCAAAGAGAAATACTAATGGATCATGTTAAAGAAAATTTTACAAATGGAGCTAAACTATGAGCAGAGCAAAAACTGTTATGGACTTAATGAAGTATTGGCTGGATATCCTGCTGTGGATAATGATAATAGTCTGGTGCGCAGTAATATTCATGCTTTCCGCCGAGGACGATGTGGAATCAGGGGGAAGAAGTGAAAAGGTCTGCCGCTTTACAGCTGAAACTTTCGTTTCCGACTTTGAGCAAAAGCCCCCTGTGGAGCAGAACGAAATAGTGGAGGGTATGCAGTTTTATGTGCGAAAAACCGCCCATTTCAGCGCATACTGCCTGCTGGGAGCGCTGCTTTGCCTGGCGTTCAGACGGCTTCCCGTCGGCAAAAGAGCGATTATTTCACAACTGCTCACAACTGCCTACGCAGCGGCGGACGAGACCCATCAGCTGTTCGTTTCCGGCAGGAGCGGAAGTCCCCTCGATGTGCTGCTTGACAGCTGCGGAGGACTTGCAGGCATTATGATAGGACTGCTGGTCTGGCTGGCGGTCTCAAAGATTTTAAGGAAAGCTTCCGGAAAAGCGGCTCAATGAGCGGCGGCAGTTTCAAGGCTTTTTATGGAAGTTTCAGGAAAATAATGGGTCAGTATCTCGTTTGAGTCAAAGCCGTTTTCTGCCATGCGCCTTGCCCCGTAAAGGGAAAGCCCCACCATATGCCCCGAACCCACTGTGCGTATGGAAAATTCCCCATCTGAAAAGCTTATCTCAAAGCAGCAGGAACTCAGCCCCAGGCAGGAAGCGAACTGTTCGCCGGTGAGACGGTATTCTTCGCCGCCGGCGGTAAAGCTCACCGTCAGGACAGAAGCGGTGTTCTCGGTGGCGGTCAGGGAAAAGCAGTTTTCATCGGGAAGCTGTTCCCCGAAGTCTGCGCCAAAGGAAGCGTTGAGCCGTGCGGCAAGCTCCTGCGGTGTAAAGGCTGTGACCTTTTCATAGTCCTCAGACTCCGTATCATAGGGACTTTCCACCGATACCAGGTAGGGCAGTTCCACTCCCCACAAGGCTTGGGAACTTTCCGTTCTGCCGCAGTTGAGCTGATGGTAAGCCGGAATAACAGGCGCACCCTGGTAGTCTATGTAAAGCCCGGCGGTGGAGTCAACTGCTGCTGCGGCGTTGTCGTATGCCTGCTGATATTCATCTCCGTAAAACTCCCTTGCCTGCTCCTGGGTGAAAAACGCAAAGTATTTACTGCTGTCGTCGCTTACGTCTGCGCCTTTGAGAGACGGGTCGGGGGAGGAAAGTTCGCTTTGCCGACGGGAAAATATGTAGGTCCTGCAAAGGACAGCCTGCGCCTTTGCAGCTTCGGGGGGAGAGTCCGGCGGCAGCTGGGCAAGAATACAGCCGATCAGATAGTCTCTTAATGAACTTTTTGAAAGTTCGCCGGTGGAATTATTCAGTATCGTGACCGTGTCGGTCTCACTGAAACTCATCTGCGAGGAGCTTTCGCCGTCCTTTGAAGCGGCTTTTCCCCAGTAGAATGCAACTGCCGGTATCGCCAGCAGCAAAAGCGCAAATACTGCGAATACTTTAATATAGTCTTTCATATGAACATCTCCGCATAGTTTGAGTCGGTATTCCTCTTAATTAAAATATATGCAGAAAGGACAACTTTATTACAGGAAAGATACGGCAGAAAAATTATGTCGAATTTGCAAGTTTAAAATACAAATCCTGCAAAAATTCCGACTGCCTATTGACAAGTATCCGCTGTTGGTGTATAATTGAAATATCGTGAAAAAAGGAGATGATCGTATGAGAAACAGTCCGGCGAGAGACAGGCTCTATAAGGAATTTATCGAGAACAACATGATAGACCCGAAACTTTACGACAGGTACGAAGTAAAAAGAGGTCTGAGAAATGCCGACGGAACAGGCGTTATGGCAGGTCTTACCAATATCTGTAACGTTCACGGCTACATAGTCAACGAGGGCGAACGCCAGCCGATAAACGGCGAACTTATTTTCAGAGGCTATAATATAAAAGATCTGGTAAAAGGCGCAGTCGAGGAGGATAGGTTCGGCTATGAGGAGACGGTGTATCTGCTGCTGATGGGAAAACTTCCTACCAGTGCGGAACTGAAGGCTTTTAACGAGATAATCGCTTCCAACAGACCGCTGCCGGATTCCTTCTTTGAGGATATGATACTGAAAGCTCCCTCGAAAAATATCATGAACAAACTGGCAAGGTCGGTGCTTGCCCTTTACTCATATGACGAAAACCCGGAGGACAGAAGCCCTGAGTATGAAATGGCAACGGCGGTCTCAATAATCGCAAAGCTGCCTACCATCATGGTGGACGCCTACCAGGTCAAGAGACGGTATTTCAATAACGAGACTATGTTCATGCACCCGCTGATAGAAACTCACTCTACTGCGGAAATGATACTTTCCACACTGAGACCGGACAGGAAGTTCACCAGGGAAGAAGCCCGTATGCTGGACCTTATGCTTATGCTCCATGCGGAACACGGCGGAGGAAACAACTCCACCTTTGCGTGCAGGGTGCTGACTTCTTCGGGAACAGACCCGTATTCGGCGTATTCTGCGGCTATCGGCGCACTGAAAGGTCCGAGGCACGGCGGAGCTAACCAGAAAGTCGTGGAAATGCACAACTGCATAAAGGAGAACGTCTCCGACTGGTCGGACGAAGATGAAGTGGCGGAGTTCCTCAGAAAAATACTCCGCAAGGAAGCCAACGACCACACTGGTCTTATCTACGGCATGGGTCATGCGGTGTATACTCTTTCCGACCCAAGGGCTGTGATACTCAAAGAGTACGCCTGGAAACTGGCGGAAGGAACTGAGTTTGAAAAGGAATTCAAACTGCTTGAAACGGTGGAAAGACTTACTCCCGGACTGTTTGAGGAGGTCAAGGGGGACAGCAAGATAATCTGCGCAAATATAGATATGTATTCGGGTCTGGTGTACAGAATGCTCAAGATACCCGAAGAACTGGTAACTCCGCTGTTTGCCGTTTCAAGAATGGCAGGCTGGTGCGCACACAGGTTCGAGGAGCTTGTCACCGGAAGAAGAATAATCCGTCCCGCGTATAAGGCTGTGGCTAAAGAAAAAATGTATATCCCTTTGCAGGACAGAGAATGACCCTGCTGCCCCTGCCGGCTGCGGCAGGGGATATTTTTTGTAAAAAAACTCCGGGAAAATCCAAAAAACACTTTAAAAATGAAAATAAATGTGCTATAATATTTGTGTATGCAGATGTGATGACGAAAAAAGGAGGGCAGAACCAGTTATGAGATATGTGAAAGCCGCTGCACTTGCCTGCGCAGCAGCAGTTTGCGCCGGTCTGACCGGCTGCGGCTCATCAGCGCCTCTGAATGTGGACGGTCTGCTCGCCGCACCGAAACTCAGCGATGAACAGACTGAGATACATGAAACTCTTACCGCCAGCGTGGGAAGCAATATCCAGCTGAAATATCCTAAAAACGGCGACAGACGCTCGGCTTTCGTTATCGGCGACATTGATACCGAACCTACCGACGAAGCGCTGGTGTTTTACGAAAGAAAAGACGCTCCTGCCGGAGAGGGCGGAATAAGGGTCAATGTGCTGGACAGGAACGACTCCGGAAACTGGGAGTCGGTGTACGACCTTGCCGGTAAAGGCACAGACGTTGACAGGGTGGCGGTCTCTACACTGGGCAGGGATCGGGTCAACAACATAATCGTAGGATACCTGTCTATGAATATGGACGAGAAGTATCTTCAGATATCCAGTTACGACAAAAAGGCGTTCAACTCCTCCAGGTTCGAGGACACCTACTCTATCATGGAGGTATTTGATATAGACAAGGACGGCTTCAACGAAGTCGTCACCGCACTGAACAACGCCGCAGACAATACCGCTTCCGCTTCGGTGATAGAGGCGGTGAGCGATAAGATAGAAAAGACCGATACGGTGGCGATGTCGGCGGATACCACCGGGTTCGTGAACAGCACGGTGGGACTGGTGGACAAGGAAACTCCGGGAATGTTCGTGGACTGCCTGAAAAGCAACGGCACGCTGAGGACTGAGATAATCTACTACCGTTATGGGAAGCTCCAGGACCCTCTGGTGCAGATACCGGATAAGCTCTTAGAAGCGACTGCCAGACCTGCAGGGTATTACTGCATGGACGTTGACAAGGACGATATCGTGGAAATACCTTCGGCGGAACTTATGCCGGGTCATGAGTCGCTTGAGCCGGAAGAACAGCTTTACCTGACAAGCTGGTGGAGCTATGAGGATTACTATACGCTTTCTAAAAAATACACCGGCTACTACTCCATTTCGGGAGGGTATTCGATGATGTTCCCGAAGAGATGGCAGAACGTGGTCACCGCTATGACCGATAAGACAAGCGGCGAAGTGGTGTTTTATAAATACGACGGCAGCATGGAAGGCTATATGACCGAACTGATGAGGGTGGCAGTCTGCCCCAGAAGCGAAAGGGACGACTATCTCTTTGACGGATATGAGATGATAGGCTCAGAGGGACAAAGAGATTATATGGTGAAACTTCCTACCAACAGAAAAGAACCGCTTATCCTGACAATGGACGAGGTGGAACATAACTTCTATATAGTCTGAAAGAAAGGGGTCGAGTGATATGAACGAAAAGAAAATACTTGTGTGCGAGGACGAGGACTCTATCAGGGAAGTGATAGTGATAAACCTGGTCAGAGGCGGCTACGAAGTGGTGGACGTCAACTGCGGAGAGGAAGCTATCAGGGCTTTTGACGAGTCGGGCGGAAATTTCGATGTTGCGCTGCTGGATATAATGATGCCGGGAATGGACGGCTTCCAGGTGTGCAAGAAACTGCGTGAACGTTCGGCAACTATGGGAATTATAATGCTGTCGGCTAAATCTCAGGAGATGGATAAGGTGTCCTCACTGATGATGGGCGCGGACGACTATATCACAAAGCCGTTTTCACTGTCGGAACTGGTGGCGAGAGTGGACGCAGTCTGCCGTCGGGTGAATATGACACACACCAAGCCGGAAAGCGCTTCTACCATAGTGTCAGGTCCGTTCACTCTGAACCTGAAATCCAGAACGGTGCTGAAAAACGGTCAGCCGGTGGTGCTCACACAGGTAGAGTACCAGATAATGGAGTATTTTTTCAAAAACCAGAACACCGCCCTTGACCGCACAAGTATCCTTACCCATATCTGGGGGGAAAGCTACTACGGAGACGAGAAGATAGTCGATGTTAATATAAGACGCATAAGAATGAAGATAGAGGACGAACCGTCCAATCCCAGGTATATACTGACCATCTGGGGCTACGGCTATAAGTGGAGCA
>CANRLY010000050.1 GCA_947631585.1 uncultured Clostridia bacterium | reverse complement strand
TTATGATGAGATCGGCAAAAAAAGGCTTTACTTTGGTGGAACTGATAGTCGTTATCGCCATAATCGGCGTGCTTGCGGCAATTTTAGTGCCTGCAATGATCGGCTATATCAAAGACTCTAAGTTCTCTTCCGCCAACGCAAACGCCAAGAATATCTACAACGCAACTATGGCTTTTGCCCAGAAATGCGAAGTCTCCGGCAAGCCGCTGTCTCAGGCAGCACACAGCGAGTCGGGTATCCTTACTATCGCAGCTGGCGGTCAGACTCCTAAGATGGCTAACATCACCGGGGCTTCTGCCGGTTCAGGCGTGGTGTCCTCCGATATGGACGAACTTGCCAAGGCGATAAACAACTTCCTTTCCGGCGATTCGGTGGGAACTTCCTACATGATCGTGTTCAATAACAAGGGCTTCCCGGAAGTCGTGTATTGGGCAAAGTCGGCTACCGACAAGGTCGTGGGAAGATTTCCTGCTCCGGCAGATAATCTGGAAAGCTCCGGCGGCTTGAATGGAATTAGCTGGAGCGGCGGTTCTGAAAGCGGGTTTGGCGACGAGACCTGATCTGTCTCTTCGTTGATGCTACCGAAAAACTGAGGGACCAAGACCTTGTACAGAGGTGTGCAGGGTCTTTTTCTTAAATCACCGCTTTCTTGATGGGGGAGACCCTTTTGAAAAAGGGTCCTCCCCCCCTCTTCCGCAGGAAGAGTTACCCCCATCACTAAAACTTTTATGCTGTTTTGGAGAGGGGTAATTAGCTTTTTGTAATATGCAAAATATACGAACTTTCGCTGCTTTTTTATACAAAATTACCCCTCACCAAAAAATACTAAAGTTTTAGTGAGAGGGTATGGAGAAAGACCTATATTCAAAAAGATGTTCCCAAAAAGAAAAGCAGGTACGTTAAATAAATTGAGATTTCATTTTATGTATTTGTTTTGCTGTTGGTGGAGACTTTTTGAAAAAGTTCTTCTCTCAAACTTCTTTCTGAAACTTTAATATTATTTTTTGGCGATGGGTAATTTACCTTTTAAAAAAAGCTAAAAGTACAACTTATCGCTAATTCTAAAAACAAATTACCCTTCGCCAAAAACAACATAAAAGTCTTTGGCAGGGGGGTATGGGGGGAGACCTTTCTTCAGAAAGGTCTCCCCCCAACGAGCAAACCAATAGAAAGGGTGGGGCTTTATGAGTACAATGAGCAAGGTCACAACGAATGCAGTTATTACCATCAGCCGTGAGTTTGGCAGCGGCGGAAGGGAGATAGGGCTGGAGCTTTCCAAGCGGTTAGGTATACCGTTTTACGACAAGGAGCTTTTGGAGAAAGCTTCCAAGCACAGCGGCATCTGCGAGGACTTGTTTTACAAGCACGACGAATCTTACAGCGGAAGTCTGCTTTACTCGCTGGTGATGGGCGCATACCCCACTTCGCCGGACGGCAAGCTCTATCCCGATATGCCCCTGAACCACAAGATCTTTCTTGCCCAGTTCGAGACTATCAGGAAGCTGGCTGAGGAAGGTCCGTGCGTTATCATCGGGCGGTGCGCCGACTACGTTCTGGCGGAGGAATGTGAAACGATCGACTTTTTCGTTTACGCTGACATGGCGGACAAGAAAAAGCGTATTTTGGAGCGTTACGACATCGAAAAGAACAAGTGCGAGGACTTTATCAAAAAGACCGACAAGCGCAGAGCAGGCTATTACAACTACTACACCGACCGCAAGTGGGGCGCAGCCGCCCATTACGACCTGTGCATAAATTCCTCACGGCTGGGCATAGACGGCTCAGTCAAGCTGATGCTCGAATACATTAATATCCGAAACGGCAAAAACTGAATAAGCAGTGTGTATACTCACATTCCCCCGTTTTCCCATCTTGGCGGACGGGGGAATTTTTTATACAAATTAGCAGTAGCCGTCCTCGTAGAACCACACGCTGGTGAACATTCCGTTTTTGCCGAACTCCACCAGCACCCGTGAGGCTTCAGCCACAACGCCGTTGTATTCCACACGGCGGCGCAGTTCTTCCCCCTGAAAGCCGATGTGTTTCAGAAAGGTGGAATTTATCCCTCTGCTGCTGAACTTGCTCTTGTGGGAAAGCCCGTTGTCAGGTTCGCTGAGCCACTGGCGGTCAAGGTCGATGTACTTGTGCCTGACTATCCCACGGTCTGCGGCGACCTGATTTATGTAGTTGTAGGCGTACTCACCGTCGGTGTTTTTCATGTGGTAATCGGAGACCAGTCCGCTGTAGCTGTTGCCCTTGCCGTAAGAGACCACAGTCGCCGGGTCTATCACCACGGTGGTGTAGATGGTCTCCCGGAACTTCACATAGTTCTCGTCGCAGATGTAAGGGTACTTCCCCTCGGTTTTCTGGCAGAAAGCTACTATGGCGTCCCACAGGCTGGAACCCTCTTTCACATAGATAAAATCCGCCGTGTTGCTGTACTTCTCAAAGGTAACTTCCGGTATGGGGACTGATTCCGCAAAAAGCGTTTCCAGCGTGACAGAAAGCTTCAGCCCCGGGTGAATGTTGTTCTGACTGAGCGCCATGGAGAACCCACGGGAGCTGAAACTCAGGTAGTCTATCCCACCTGAGCGGTAGACCCGAAAGGTATCCACAGGCCCTGAGTGAACGTCTTTGGTGTTTATCTTCACGGCGATCTTTTTCACCTCGCCCACCTTATCCGGCGAATATGGGCAGACGAACAGCCCCGACACGGCGGTGTAGGGGGTGTATCTTTCCTTTTCAAACCGGAAGTTCACGCACTGGGTAAGGGTCAGTTCGGAAGAATCTGTCAGGAACAGTTTCAGGGTGACTTTGTCCATAAGCTCCCTCCTCTAGCGTTCAAGCTGCATTTCCAGTCGGGAAACACAGCCCTCACTGCGCTTTACCGTGACGTTTTCCAACTTCCAGCTGCCAAGGCTGGACTTTTCCAGATAGACCAGCACGCTGCCGTTTGAGTCGTAAAACAGCCGTTCTCTGATATCCATAGCCTGAGCGGTCATCACAGGACATTCCAGCCGGAGCTTTTCCGGACGCAGACTGGCTTCGGCGGTGTAACAGCCGCCTCCTGCAAGTATCACCGTGGGGATATACCTGTCCTGGCTGAAAGTGACAGGTCGGGCGGTAAAGTACATATCCCCCACCTCCAGAAGTGGGGACGGCAGAGCTGCGCTCCCCTGGGGAAGCAGGGTCTCTTCTTCGGCGGAAAACCTCACGGTGACAGAGGGCTTGCCGGTGGTCTTAGAAAGGGAGATACCGCTTCTTTCCACCGAAAAGACCCCCTTACAGCCGCCCATCAGCTTTACGAACCCCTGGGCGGCGGCAAGCAGAGAATTATCCTCACCGTGAAACTGCGCCTCGTAGTGGGAAGTCTCCACAAGGTGGCAGTCTTTGCCGTTGATATCGGGTATCAGGGAGCTTTCGGCTTTCTGGTGGTACAAAAAGCAGACGGGACTTGCGGCGGCGGAGACCTTCTGATAGCTCTGGTAAAAGCCGCAGCCCAGCGTTTCGCAGGCGGACTTTACCAGTTCGCATATATCGCTGTAGGTCATAATCAGCTCCTTTCTCAGACCCCATGGAACGCAAATCCCCCGTCCGGTCTGAGGAGGGGTCCGGCGGCTCTTTTTGCCTGCCGGAGCAGTTCCCATGCGTGTCTGGCGGTCTGTTCGCTTTCAGCTTCCGAAGAGTAAAGCCCTGCGGAAGTGACTGTCTGTCTGCCTCTGGCTATCCTGGAGCAGACGTAGTAATAGTTGGCGGCGCAGGCTGCAAAATATTCGCACACCGCCGCCTGTTCCTCATCGGGAACGGCAGTCAGCCTGTCCTCGGCGTACTTTTTGCCAATAGCGATAAAGTCGCCGCAGGAGGCAAGCTGTTCCTCGGTCGCCCCGGTAAGCAGCGCAAACCGCCGTCTGATGTTTATAAGATCAAGGACTTCCATGATCCGACCTCCTTTATGTAATTACTTAATTGATGACCCGTCCCGCCCGCCCTTATAAAAAGCGTCAGGCGGCGGTCTTGATGACCTTTACAGCCGAGCTTGTGAGCTTGGAGAAGCCCACGGTTATGCTGGCGGCGATCTCGTCGCACTGGGTGGAAATGAGCTTGTCAAAATCCACCGTCACGTCAGTGCCGTAGATCATCTCCAGCGCAGAGGACTTGTCTATTCCGATGGCGATGTTACCCTCCACCCCGGAACACTTGACTATCTCCACCCCAAAGGGGGTCTTTACGCAGCCGTTTTCGCCGCAGGAGGGCATACAGCATTTCATCTGGTCAAAGGCGATGATCTCCGCAGCCGCCTGTGGAGTGGTGACTATGGTGGTCATTTCGCCGTCGGTGAGAGAACCCCAGAATTTAGCAAGTTCGCTGTAGGTGATGGTCTCGCCGGAAATGGCAGTAGGGCTGGCTTCGGCGGCAAGAGCGGTACAGGCAGCCTTGTTGATGGCTCTGGAGATGTCTGCGCCCATGTTCCTGAGTATCACCGCAAAAGCTTCCAGGCGCTGCTTCCTGATGGATTCGTAAGAGCAGGAAAGCCTTCTGGCGTACTTGGTAAGGGCTGATGCGCTGGCGGCAAGGCGGACGTTGGTAACAGGGACTGTTCCAGCCTCGGCAACTCCTGCCGCAGAGCCGGTGTTCTCCACGGTGAGACCTCTGTAGTCCATAGAATCGGTGTAGGTCACCGCCGCCACCACCGACGGCAGAATGGAAGCCTGCTCCATGCCCAGCTTGATAGTTCTTCTGACAAATTCGGGGAACAGCACCGCCGACTGGGTAGATGCGAAGAATTTCTCCACTCTGTCGCAGTCGGGACCGTTCACCTTGATGTCAAAACGCCTGAGCTGTCTTTCAAAGGCGTCAAGACCCTCCAGTTCGGTGCCTGTGTAGTTTTCGTCAGGGTCAAGTTCGGTGAGAGCCTGGGTGAAAGACTTCCCGGAAATGGAATAAAGACCTTTTTCGATGATGATGTTGTTGTACATAATAAATTCTCCTTTTCTTAATTAAAATTTAAAATTGTTCTTCCCGCCCAGAGAAAAGCTGGACGGCTTGCTTTTTGCCGAACTGCGAAGCGCAGCGGCAAGCTGAGGTTCTGCACGTTTTGCAAGCTGCTTTTGCAGGCGGTCTTTCAGCTTGATAAGCTTCTGCTCGGGCATTTTCTCCACCAGGGTCTCTATCGCCCAGGTGGGAAGCACCGTATCGCAGTTGTAAAGCAGAGCCGTCACTTGGCTTTGCAGACCGCTATCGGGCTTGGCGCTTTTGTAGACGCCTGCGTTCTTCTGTGCCGGAACAGCCACAAAGCTCCACTCGAAGGCGTCTGTGGGCTGCTCCAGGATAATGTGGCACTCCTTTCCGTTGTAGCTCTCCCCTGCCCGATGGGGGCAGCCGTCCTTATCTTTTCCGCAGACGGAGCATATCTTCTTTGCCACTGAGCAGGAGATGGAGACTTCTTTCTTTATGCCTCCGTCTATCTCGGCGATAAGGCTTTCGTTCTGGGGGCAGCGCACCATATACGCAAGAGCTTTCACGCAGGTGTAAGGCTCTCCGGCGGAAGTCAGCTGCTGAGGCTGAGTCTCCACCTCCGTATGGAAGATACGGGAGGTCTGTCCGGAGACGGCGGCGTTATGGTCGAAAATGCCGGTCTTTCCCACAAACATTTCAGCCAGGGCGTTCAGGGCGGAAAGTGAGAACCTTTCGCCGTCCCTGTCCACCTCGTTATCGCAAAGCACCAGCGGGAACAGGTACACCTCCTCAGGGGTGAGCCTGCGCCTTGTAAAGTTGTTTACCTTGTCCATGATCTCCTGAGAGTAAGGAACGCTCAGGATATCAGCTGAGTTCATCTGTATTGTCCTCCTTGTCCGACCGCTTAGCGGCGATCTGTTGTTTTTTCAGGGCGTTTTCAAGCTCTAAGGCTTCCGCCTGGGCGTTATAGTACCTTGCCTTGGAAAGCTCCGATTCGTCCTGTAGGTTGATGTTGTCCCAGATTATCTCCACCATGCCGCTGTAGCCTCTGGTGCGCAGGAACTGCCCTGCTATCTCCCTGATGACCGGTTCTAACAGGCGGCGGTAATATTCCAGCTCGGAGGTGAGTATATCCACCTGCTGGCATGACATACGCTCGGTGCTGGTCCAGTTAAGCCCCAGCAGGAACGGCGGTATGGACAGCTTGGAAAGTATCTGTTCCAGAAGCTGCCGCACCGGTACTTGCGTGTCGATTATCTGGTCCACTCTTTGGCGATAGCAAGGGCTTTTTCCTCGGAACTGTCGGGGCCTTCTTCCGGGTCGGGCTTACTGATAACGGCATACCTGACGTTTCCCACCCTCTCGAAGTTCTTTCCCACGCAGCGGTAGATCTTTTCAAGTATCTCCGCCAGCGCAGGGACTCCCCTGAGTATGGAGACTCCCTCCGGGTGGGTGGGAGTTGCGCCAAGGGCTGTGAACAGTATCCTTTCCGGGTGGGGCATGATCTTCTCTGTGCCGTCAGGCAGGCGGCAGTAATACACTCTTTCGGCAGGGGTGACACCCTCCCTGACGTGAAAAACTGACGGGTCTGCGGTACACAGTCCGACTATATCGCCGGTACGGTCGTTTATGAGGATCTCCCCCACCGCTTTGCCATAGGTGAGCAGGCTGTCCAGGTATTCCTCCAGGAAGCTTCCCAGAGAAACTGACGCCAATCCCACCGGCACGCAGGCGCAGAACTGTTCCAGCTGTTTCTGGAGCTTTTCGTCCTCGCAGGCGACCTTAAAGCCTCCGGTCAGGCGGATTATCTTGCCGATGGCGGCGTCCACCACCGGAAGTCTGCGTCTGAGCTGTTCGTAAAGTTCCCTTTCGCAGATATCCTCTGTTCCCTCCAGCCTGAAAAAGCTGCCGCTTTGTCTTTCGGGACAGATAACGGCGGTGCGTTCCTTGCCGGTCGAGGAGGGCTTTTTCCTGTTGAAAAAGGGTCTCATATAAGTGTAGCTCCTTTCGTGTGAAATTAGTTTGCCCTGCCGTCTCTGCCCACTGAGACGGCGCAGGCTGTGCTTTTGCTGCGGACGGTGAGGAACTTTCCGGCAAAGTACCTGATATCGTCCATAGCGTGGTCGTTTTCCTTGATGGGGCAGTCGCCGGACGACTTTTCGTCCCATCGGTAAAGGGCGAACTCTCTCAGGCAGTCCGCACAGCTTTGGTTTATTTTTATACTGCCTGACAAGAGGGCGTCCGATACACGTCTTATGCCGCTGAGCACGTCGTTGTGGGCTTTGACTGCGTGAAGTTCGCCGTGGCGTCTGATACATTCCATAAAACTTGCCGCCGACGGGTCGCAGACCACTGCGGAGACCTTGCCGCCAAGGGTCTCGGCTTTATGGGAAAGTTCTCTCACCGCTGCGTAATGCTCCTCATCGGTACGGAGTTTGCCCTCTTTTTTTGAATCGTAGTAATACTCGGCTACTCTATACCAGGTCTCGCCGCTTTTGCCCCACAGTCCGGCGGAAGTAGGGTTCACAGTGCCGTAGTCCACGGACATCACGAACCTGCTGAATTTTTCGGGGAGCTGTGAGAAGCAGTGCAGCTCCCTTGAGAACATAGGGTAGACAAGCCCCTCTGCCGCCGACCATTCCCCCAGAATGAATCTTCTGTAGAATGCCCCGGTATAAAGAGAGCGGTAGCGGTCTTTGACCTTTTGGGAGAGGGAGGGGTTATCGTCCAGCTCGAAGTGGAAAACGCAGAGGTTTTTTTCTTCCGCCTTATCTATCCACTCTTCCTTGAACCAGTGGAAAGGGCTTTCGGGGTTACAGTTGAACCAGAGTTTAGCTCCTGCTACGGAGCATCGGGCGGTCGCTTGTTCCACGAAAGAGCGAGGCATCAGTGCGGTCTCATCTACGAGAAGACCTGCAAGTGTTACACCTTGGATAAGAGCCGCAGAGGACTCGTCCTTTCCGCCGAACAGGTAGAAGCGGTTAGTTCTGCCCATACAGGACAGGTCGAAGCAGTTTAAGGAGGGGCGGTCTTTCACGGTGATGAAATCAAATCCCCCCAGAGCGCTTAGCAGCGGCTGGACCAGGTTTCTTCTCACTGAGCGGATAGTTTTGCCGCAGACGGCGAAGTTTTTGCCGGAGAAGCTGCTCATTGCCCAGAATATGAATCCCAGGGACATAGCGAAAGTTTTTCCGCTGCGGACTGCTCCGTGGGCGATACAGCCGTACTTATCCCGGCAGTTTTTATCCGCCCACCAGAGCATTGCCTTACGCTGTTTTGGTGAGAAGTTTTTAAGTTTCAGGGGGGTCTGAGTTTTGCTCATCGGGGTCGTCAGCCTCCCGTGACAAGCCTGAGAAAAATTCCTTAGCGGCGTCTGATCTTTCACAGCTGTCGTAGAGTTCCAGAAGTTTTTCCATAGCTTTCTGGCGGTCGAAGAATTTGACTTCCAGTCCGCCGCCCTTGACCTTTTTGACTTCTGAGATATTAAAGAAGTTCATAGCCAGCAGGCGGTGGAGTCCGGGAGGGTCCTCCGACAGGACCGCTTCCATAACGTCGTTCACTTCCCCGAACGCCAATCTGTCCAGACCTGCTCTGACTTTTTCCTCGGCGGTGATGCCGTTTTGCGCAAACCGGCGGACAAGCTTTTTAGTGGAACGGAGGCCTAGCAGCTTCAGTCCGTCCGCTTCGGCGGTCTCCGGGGGGAATCCTGCGCCTATGGCGGCTTCTTTCGGGGACTTCCCTGCGGCGCAGAGCATTGCGAACAGGTGTTTCCTTTCATTTTGTTCTGTAATAGATATCGTCCTTTCTTTTGTCTGACTTTGCCGGCGCTGACCTCGCCGGCTTATTCGAGAGTGGCTGCCGTGCGGAACAAGTCCTCTCATATACAGGCTAAAACCCCCCAAAAGTTGCACGGTTTGATGCAACTATGAACAAAAAAGTTTTTTGTTAAATCAAAAATTGTAACTTCCTCTAATTTCGTAATGCAACTTTTGTGCGTTCTGCGAACAATTACGCCTGCCGTCTCTTCCTTGTTAAGGAGAGAGGCGGCAGGCACTTGAGGGGGCGGGTGGGCGGGGAAACTTGCCGGACGGAGGTCCGGCAAGCAAGAATACGAACAGCAGCTGAAATGATTTGTGATCGTTTTTGCTTGACGAGCAGTCGGAATCGTGCTATAATTGATTATGTATTTGAAAATTACTACAGGGAGGTCTCTCCCCATAACAAAAAAGGAGTGTCTTTATGGCAAACATGAGAACCAACACCGTTTCAAAGGCAGGCTACAAAAAGCTGGAGGAAGAAAGAGATTATCTCGTTACAGTGAGAAGAAGCGAAGTTGCCCAGAAGCTGAAAGAAGCAAGAGCTTACGGCGACCTTTCGGAAAACGCCGAATACGACGAGGCTAAAAACGAACAGGCGATACTGGAGTCCAGGATAAACGAGCTGGAGAATTTCCTGAACAACGCCGTTATCGTTGATGACGACGACATCACCACTCATGAGGTGAGCGTAGGTTCTATCATCAGGCTGAAAGATCTGGAACTGGACACCATCGAGACCCTTACCATAGTAGGTTCCACAGAGTCGGACGCTGAAAACGGCAAGATCTCTGACGAGTCCCCCATCGGCAAAGCCGCCATCAGAAAAAAAGTCGGGGACATAATCGAAGTTGAAGCCCCGGTGGGAACTCTGAGGTTCGAGATAATGGAGATCACTAAGTAACAGAAAAGGCAGGTCGCAAAATGAGCGAAGAAGTTATCACAAGTCAGCCGGAAGAGGCTGAGGACATAAACATTCTAAAGAAGATAAGGCTTGAAAAGCTTGATGAGCTGAGAGCTTCCGGCAAAGACCCTTTTATCATCACCAAGTTTGACGTAAGTGCGAGCAGCGCAGCGGCTAAGGAGGCGTACAGCCTCCTGGAAGCGGAGCTGAAAGAGAAGTTCCCGGAGGACGAGGAAGCTTTGAAGTCTGCTCTGGAGAGCAGCCGGCAGGCGGTCGCTTTAGCCGGCAGGATAATGTCACGCAGGGACATGGGCAAAGCCAACTTCATAGATCTTCTGGACGGAAGCGGCAGGATACAGGTCTACGTCAGAATGAACGACATTGGCGAAAGTGAGTTTGCGGATTTCAAGAAGTGGGACATCGGCGACATCATCGGCGTTGAGGGGTATATTTTCCGCACGAGGAGAGGGGAGATATCTCTTCATGCGCAGAAGCTGACCCTTTTATCCAAGTCTTTGTTGCCGCTGCCCGAAAAGTGGCACGGTCTGAAAGATCAGGACGCACGTTACAGGCAGCGTTACACCGACCTCATCTGCAATCCTGAGGTAGCGGACACTTTCAGGAAGCGTTCAAAGATAATTTCCTGCATAAGGCGGTATCTGGACGGTTTAGGGTTTATGGAAGTGGAGACTCCCATACTGGTAGACAATGCCGGCGGTGCGGCTGCAAGGCCGTTTGAGACCCATTACAACGCTCTTAGTGAGGACGTGAAGCTGCGCATTTCCTTAGAGCTTTACTTGAAGCGTTTGATAGTCGGAGGGCTTGAAAAAGTTTACGAGATAGGCAGGGTTTTCCGCAACGAGGGTGTAGACGCCCGTCACAATCCCGAATTCACGCTTATGGAGTTATACCAGGCGTACACGGACTACCACGGCATGATGGAGCTTACGGAAAATATGTTCAGGTATTTAGCGAAAGAGGTCTGCGGCAGTGATACAGTCAAGTACGGAGAGCTGGAAATAGACTTCGGCAAGCCGTTTGAAAGGCTCACAATGGTCGAAGCAGTGAAGAAGTATTCCGGCGTGGATTTTGACGAGATAGAAACTTTGGAGCAGGCAAGGTCGGTTGCAGACGAGCATCACATTGAGTACGAGGAGCGGCACAAAAAGGGCGATATTCTGAATCTTTTCTTTGAAGAATTTGCCGAAGAGCATCTCTTGCAGCCAACGTTTATAATGGATCACCCGATAGAGATATCGCCGCTTACCAAGAAAAAGCCCAACGACCCCGAAAAGGTCGAAAGGTTTGAGCTTTATATAAACGGCTGGGAGATGTGCAACGCCTATTCGGAGCTGAACGACCCTATAGACCAGCGCGAGCGGTTCAAGGCGCAGGAGGCGTTGCTTGCCGCCGGAGACGAAGAAGCCAACCGCATTGACGAGGATTTCATGCGTGCGCTAGAGACAGGTATGCCCCCCACAGGCGGCATTGGTTACGGCATTGACAGGTTAGTTATGCTGTTGACAAACTCCCCTGCCATCAGAGACGTGCTTTTATTCCCGACGATGAAATCCCTGAACTGACATAGCTGAGTTTTGCTGATGGGGGAGACCCTTTTGAAAAAGGGTCCTCCCCCATCTTCCGTAGGAAGAGTTACCCCCATCACTAAAACTTTTATGTTGTTTTTGGAGAGGGGTAATTTGTTTTTGAAAAACAGCGAAAATTCGTACTTTTTGTGTGTTATTTATGGTTAATTACCCCTTGTCAAAAACAATATAGAAGTCTTTGGAAAGGAGCATGGAGAAAAAACTATTCTTCATAAGGATTTACCCCAAAAGGAAACCAGCTACAGCAAATAAATCAAAATTTTGCTATATATGTTCTGC
>CANRLY010000049.1 GCA_947631585.1 uncultured Clostridia bacterium | reverse complement strand
CGACGAGGTCGGGGAAATAATAGACGATATGCAGCGCAGGATAGACAAAGATCCTGCTTAACAGAGGTGTTTTATGGTAAAAAAGAACAAGCCGGTCTACCTTTGCGGATTTATGGGCTGCGGAAAGTCCACTGTGGGAAAACTCCTTGCCGCCCGAATGGGCTGTGAGTTTTACGACATGGACGACTACATATGCCGTAAAGAAAACATGAGCATACCGGAGATATTTTCCGCCAAAGGGGAAGAATACTTCCGTCAGGCGGAATCGGCTGTATTTGAGGAATTTAAGGGAAAGACCGGCGTTATAGCCACCGGGGGAGGGGCTTTGCTCTCCGAAAAGAACGCTGCGGCTGCAAATTCATCAGGAGTGACAGTTTTTATAGACGCTCCTTTTGAAAGCTGCTACGAGCGCATAAAGGACGACAGCAACCGCCCCATTGCCTACAATTCCACCAGGGAACAGCTGCTTGCCCGTTATAACGACAGGTATCCGCTTTACAAGGCTCACAGTCAGGTGAGCTGCTCTGGCGAAGGTTCGCCTTTTGAAATAACTGAGAATATTATCCAGAGCATAAGCATATTTTTTTGATCTGAAAGGAATTATATTAAAAAATGAAGCATGATCTCAGAAAATTTTTCGCTGCTGCGGCTGCGGCTCTCTTAGCGGCGGCTCTTACAGCCTGCAACAACAAGATCGAATACTATCCGCTGGAGGACTTTGAATTTCCGGACGAGACCTCGGTATCCTCGACCACTGATGCTCCTGCCGCTTCCGCCGCCACCACCGCCGAACAGACTAAAACAGAGCCGGCGGCTTCCCTGACGGAGGAAGCAAAGCCTGCGGAGGAGGAGCAGCCTGAACATTCAGATCTTCCCGACGGGGAATACCTCCGGCAGTCTCTTTTTATCGGGGACTCCATCTGCTCCGGGCTTTCCACCTACCTTGACGATTACATCGCCGGAGGCAACGTTCTTGCCTACAGGGACGGGCGCACCACTTCAATGCTTTCATACAGCTTTGACACCGGCGACGGTCCGATGACTGCGGATAACGCCTTTGCCCATAAGCAGCCGGAGTTTGTTTACTTTTGGCTGGGAACTAACGAGCTTACCGCCAACTCGCCGGAGAAGTTTTCCGAAAACTACCGCAGTCTTATCGAAGGCGTGGTAGGAAGCGAGCCTTACGGTCAACTGAAGATAGGGATAGTTTCCATCGCCCCCACAGGAAGGAACTATTCTGTTCCCATAGAAACTGTCAGCAAGCTTAACGAAGCTCTTCAGAAGCTTGCCGACGATATGGGGGAAAACGTTTATTTCATAGATATCACTCAGGCTGTTGCGGACGAGTCAGGCTACCTGAAAGGGGAATTTGACACAGGCGACGGTCTGCATATAAACCAGCAGGGATACCGGGCGATCTCCCAAGCCCTGCTTTCTGAGAAGATGTAAGGAGCATGAGATGATAAAATACTGCAAAAGCTGCGGAAAAGAGTACAAGGGCGACTGGTGCGAACATTGCGGTCACGGCAAGCCGGACATCGAAGTCAAGGCGTATGACAAGTACAAGGTCAACAAGCCGGAACGGTTCATGACCGAGGAGGAGCTGCAAGAGAAAAACCGCCTGCGGGAAAAGCAGCTGGAAACTCAGGAGGAGCAGCGCAAAGGCAAAGAAAAAAAGAGCCGTTCCGCCCAGAAAAAGAAAAGTTCCCAGTGGACTTTCATAATAACGGTGGCTCTGGTCTTTGTGGGAGTGGTGCTGTTCACCCTTTATAGCAGCGGAGTGATCTTCAAGCCTGCTGACAAAAAGGAAGTCATACAGAATTATTTCTATTCTATTGCGGAAAAGGATTTTGACAAGTATATTTCCACAATGATAGCTCCCATGGCTGATGAATACCGGCAGGAACTGGAGGAAAAAGGGCTTTCAAAGACCGACTTCATGGGGCAGTCCTATGCGGACTACACCGAAACTTTCGGCGAAGGCTTTTCCATCACGAAGTTTTCCACCGGCCGTGAAGTGCAGATGTCCGCTCAGGAGATAAAAGCCAGTCAGCAGACTATAAAAGCGGCTTTTGGCAAGAGTTACACCATAAAGGAAGCTTACCGCATACCTGCCGAAGTGACCTACGAAGGTCCGGTCTCCGGCTCTACTATGAACTATTACGTCTATGTGGGAAAAATAAAAAACAAGTGGTATATCCTCAACATCGAGGGCTGACTTCCCGCTTGCTCAAAAGTTAAGACCGCCCGTTTTTCCGACGAGCGGTCTGTTTTTATCTTCCTATAAATATCTGCGCCCAGGAATTAGACGCTTTGTCGTAGCCTATTCCTATCTCAGAATACCTGGTGTTCAGGATATTTTCCCTATGTCCCTCTTTGGAATTCATCCAGTCGTTCACCACCTGAGCCGCCGTTTTCTGACCTTTGGCTACATTTTCAGCCCTGGCGAAATAATTTCCTCCCCAGACGAATCCCAGGTTATCCAGCAGCGACGAGAACATCGTTCCGTCGGGACGTTCATGCCCGAACTTCACCGCCTGTTCCTTTGCCCTGGTGTCAGCCGCCTGGCAAAGCTTGGAATTGAGCTTCAGCGGAGCAGCCCCCACCTTTGCCCTTTCCTCGTTCACCAGCCGCAGGACTTCATTTACCGGGTCGTTGGCATTAGTTCCTCCGGCGGAAGTGGTCTTGCTGGTCGCCGGCTTCTTTTTAGTAGTAGTGGTAGTGGTGGTTCGCCGTGTGGTGGTAGTGGTAGTCGTCCGGCGAGTAGTCGTGGTGGTGGTAGTCCTCTTGGTTGTTGTTGTGGTGGTAGTAGTGGTAGTCCTTTGGCTTGTGGTGGTAGTTGTAGTGGTGGTGGTCTTTTTCTTGGTAGTGGTAGTGGTGGTCTCCGGCGGAGTATCCGACACTGCCGCTATTTTTATGTAACTATATTCTCCCTCCTGACGGCTGATAACGTACCAATCCCCGAACTCTCCTACTATGGTGAGTTTAGTTCCCGTCGGCAAAGCGCTGCCCTGAGTATCCTCATCAGGCTGTGCGCAGATCTTTGCGCCTTTTGCCGCATAGACAGCCCTTGCCTCCTGATAAAGCTCTATCTCCGGCTCTTCCGGTTCGTCAGGTTCGCTTGGTTCGTCCGGCTCTTCCGGTTCGCCTGGCTCTTCCGGCTCTTCGGTAGAGACCCCCATCGGGTCTCCGCTGTTTCCGCCGTTTTCAGCTTGTGTGTAAAACCTTTCACTAAGCTCTCTGAGCGCCGTCAGATCAAGCTCCGCTCCCTCTGGGATACCCACAGCCTGCTCATACAGAGAGTTCACCTCGTCTTTTATATCCAGCCAAAGCTCATAAAGTTCCGGGTCTTTGTCTGCGTTGGCGGCTATCAGGTCGGTGTATTCGTCAGTCATGGAGACGCTTTCCGACAGCTGCGCCATCAGACTTCCCTGATCTATGTTCTCCCAGCCCTCCTGACCGGTCAGTTCTCCGGGTGTTTCTTCCCGGTAAGCTTCCAGCTTGTCAAAGCCGTTTTCAAATATCCTTACTTTCAGCCAGGCGCAAAGTTCCGTCTTTAAAGACGAAAACTCCTCCTCGTCCATAGCAAGGCTGTCCTCCTCCCCACCCGGAAAAGGACCGAAGCTGTAGTATTCCTGCTGTTCAGGCTGCTGTTCTTCGGCAGGCGCAGGAGTAAACAGCACCCCCTGACCGTATGTTCCGCCTGCTATCGCCGCATCGTAAGAACAAGCGGACAACGCAAAACAGGCAGGCAGCAGCACAGCCGCAGCCTTTATGATGTTGACTATCTTTTTCATAAGCGTACCTTTATAAAAACAGTTAAGGCGGAAGCACCGCCGGTTCTTTTTGCGATTTCACTAAAATTATTATACATTCTTTATAAAATTTTGTCAACAGTATTTAATATTCTGTTTGAATAAAAAAAATTTGTTTTTTCTCTTGACAAATTATTTTCGGTGTGTATAATAAATTGTAGCACCTGTATTAGTCGTCCTAATACAGCCAAACGAAAGGAGACGACAAAAGCCAATGAAAAGATTTCTGAAAAAAGCAAACCGCGGCATTATCCTGGGGATCTTGCTGCTGGTGGGAACGGCGGTGTACATAATCATCGACCTCCAGCAGTTCAAATCGGAAAGACCGGAGATAGAAAGCGTCCTCAGCGATTTTGTGGAAAACATTGACGAATTTTCGTCAGTTCCTGCCGAATACCGGTTCAACGACCGCACTTATGAAGGTCAGGTCAAGGACGACTTCGTGAAGAAGTACAACCAGTTCATCGACAAATACTGGACGGCAAGCGACGACAACGTCAATATCTACAGCTGGTCGATGAAAAAGCCGGATATGAAATCGTCTGTCAACGACTTTATCAGCGGACTGCAAGACCGCACGCCGGTGTCCTGTGATTTTTCACTGAAAAATATAAATTCGGTGAACAAGGACGGTCCGAACAGAGCGGTGGTGGAAGCGACAGTCAAGGCTGACGTCCAGGGAACGCCCGACTGCGTGTTCCTTTCGCCCCACGGACCTACCCAGTACATCTGGGACGACAGCGAAATGACCAGCAGCTTTGACATCAACGCCAGCGACAACGTTTATGCCACAGAGGTGGAGATAGACATTGTCTTTCAGCTGAAGCGCACGTCCGAAGGCTGGAAGATAACCAGCAGCGAGGACAACGGCTGGTTCGACAACGGTCGGTACAAGGTCACGACCGAAGTTCAGTAAGCAGAGAAAGGAGAGAAGATCATGAGCAATGCAGCTCTTATAATAAGCGGTCTTAACAAGACCCTCGGCAAGAAGCATATACTTCACGATATATCCTTTGAAGCTTACGAGGGGGAAGTGTTCGGGTTTCTGGGTCCCAACGGCGCAGGAAAGACCACTACCATCAAAATAATAGTGGGACTGCTCCGCCTTGACGAGGGCGAAATAGAAGTGGGCGGTTTCGACATAAAGAAAAATTACGAAAAAGCCATGGCTAACATAGGCGGAATAGTTGAAAACCCTGAGCTTTACAAGTATATGACCGGAAGGCAGAACCTTATGCAGTACGCACGAATGAGAGAAGGCGTCACTGCCGAAAGGATAGACGAGGTGGTCAAGCTGGTGGGACTTTCCAACAGGATAGACGAAAAAGTGGGCAAGTATTCTCTGGGAATGAGGCAGCGTCTGGGAGTCGCTCAGGCGATACTTCATCACCCGAAAGTCCTTATCCTTGACGAACCTACCAACGGTCTTGACCCTGCCGGCATCAAGGAACTGAGAGATATCCTCAAGTCCCTTGCCCACAACGAGGGAATATGCGTGCTGGTCTCCAGCCATCTGATGTCCGAAATGGAACTTATGTGCGACCGTGTGGGCATTATCGCAAACGGTTCTATGATCGGCGTTTACACAGTGGCAGAAATGATAAGCGCCAGCAAGACCGGCACAGACGAATATATTTACGAAACGGACAGCTCGGAGAAAGCTTCCGCACTGATGGCAGGCTATAATTTCACCATCACCGACGAGACCCACATAGACGTGGAGTTCCCGGAGGAAAACGCTTCTCAGGCGATGGCTGAACTGAACGAAAAGCTCATACTCGCAGGGGTAAAGCTTTACTCGGTAAGCCCCAAGGAAAAGAAAAAACTGGAAGATGTGTTCATAGAGCTTACACAGTCGGGAGGTGCTCAGATTGAGTAGAATGTTCAGGCTCATCAAGAATGAGTTTATCAAAACGGTAAGGAAAACTTCCACTATAATTGCGCTGGCGCTGGTGATATTGCTGGCGATAGGACTGGTCGTTGTGGCAAAGATAGCACAGGTGCAGTCGGAACGCTATAATTTTGATTTCGGGACTGTAGAGGACGATATTTCTTACTATCAGTCGATGATAGACGACGCCGAAGCCCATAAGGAGTCAGACCCTGCCTACAAGCAGAATATCGAGATGTATCAGTTCCTGATAGACAACAAGATCACCGACGATTGGGAATATGAAGCGATAGCAGACGCTTTTTCCACCAATACGGAAGAAGTCACCGCAGAGGACGGCAGCGTGAGCTATCAGGTCTCTTACGTTTACAGCGACGAGCAGAGGGATAAGGTAAAAAGCTTTGTTGTCGCCAAAGACTGGAAAGGCTACTATAACTTCCTGATAGATAAGTTCAAAGCAGAGGGCGCAGACCCGAACACTTACTGGGAATACCAGTACAGAGTGGACAACGGCGTAGCTCCCCCTGCCGGGCATGATGATATAACCAACTGGAAGAATCAATGTATCTTCTCTGTCAGCAGTGCAAAGCAGCAGCTGGCTTCGCTGGGCGCAGACGCTGACGAGAGCGACACCGCTCAGTTAAAGGACGAGATAGCCGTCAATATGTACCGTCTCAACAACAATTGCGAAGTGAACGTTGCCGATTCCGTCAACTACATGGAAACGGGAGAACTGAACTTCTGGACGGTGCTTTCCATCTCGGTAAACCTGCTCACCATAGTGGGATTGCTTATGATACTTATTGCCGGAAGCTCCATCTCCTCTGAATTTTCAGACGGAACTATCAAATTCCTGCTCATAAACCCTGTAAAGCGTTGGAAGATACTTATGTCCAAATACTTTAACGTTATCTTCATCGGCTATATAATGATGTTCGTGTTCTTCCTGGTAGTGACAACTCTTTCCTGCATACTTTTCGGAACTTCCCAGCTGGGCGCAGAATACATCACCTCGATGAACGGAGAAGTCCAGACCACTTCGGGGATACTGCTTATCCTCCGCAACTACCTGCTGGGCAGCGTGAGCATAGTGGTAATGGCGACTCTGGCGTTTGCCATCTCGTCAGTTACCAAAAGTTCGGCTCTTGCCATTTGCGTATCGGTGTTCTCGCTTCTTTCAGGCGCAGGAATAGTCGCCGTTCTCAAAGAGGCTCTGAATCAGGACTGGGCAAGATTCTTCATCTTTGCGAACATGGACCTTGCCGCTGTCGCCAACGGCACTACCGGATTTGCTCACCACACCATAGGCTTTGCCGTGGCGGTAATAGTTGTCCACATGATAGTCTTTCTGCTTACGGCATGGGACGGCTTCACCAAAAAGGAAGTTTAGCCGGATATTAAAATTTGCAAAACAGACAAGAAGATAAAGTGAAACACAGAACAAGACCGGAGAAAAAGAGACCGCCATAACCTTGGCGGTCTCTTTGTTTATAAAGTTTTTACTGCTTTCTTAAAAATTTTCCGTAAAACTTCTCGGTGAGTTTTTCCGGCATCAGGAAAAGCATTATTTGGGCAGCGCAGGGTATGATAAGATCCAGCAGTCCGCAGTAGCCCCTTAGAAAGTTTTTCCATCTCACCGCCACAAAAGACTTTGTGTTGCGCCAGTCACGGCGGCGGCTCATGTTTCCCTTATCCACCCGGTAATCCACCAGTATCTCCGGAGTATTTGCGGCTTTCGCCCCGGAATGTAACATTCTGCACACAAAATCGTAATCCTCGCACCTGACGTCCCTGCTGTAGCCGCCTATCTTTATGGCAAAAGACCTCTTTATAGCTATAGACGGGTTGTTTATGGGGTTTCGCCTGCGTGAATACTTCATTATCTCCTCGTGGGTGAGCGGAACTTTCTTTACAGCGATCTCCTCGCCTGTCTCGTTGGAAAACTCCCTGATATACCCCCCTGCCATAGCAAGTTCAGGGTCTTTTGCGAACATTTCCGCCTGTATCCTGCATCTGTCAGGCAGGCAGATATCGTCGCTGTCCGCCTTTAGGATAAGTTCGTTGCGGCAAGCCTTTATCCCGATGTTTGCGGCGGCTCCCGTCCCGACATTTTTCTTTATCCTCACCACTCGGAAAATATTCCCATATTTTTTTACATATTTATTTATAACGGAATCAAGCCCGGCGGTAAGCGGTCCGTCGCACACCAGCACCGTCTCGTCCGGCACGAGCGTCTGCGAAAACACGCTTTCCAGGCATTTATCCAGCGCATTGCTGTCGTTTTTTGCATATACGGATATAAGCACACTGAACTTGGGATATTTTTCCATTGACCCGGCTCCTCCCGACCTTTTCACTATTTGATTATATTCCCCTTTGGGACTTTTGTCAATCAAAATATCCCCATATATTCAGGAAAAATTTAAATTTCGCAAAATACCTTTTCGGGAAATCGCTGATTTTTTTAATTCCTTGAAATAACTCTTGAAAAAAGGAATAAAAGCTGTTATAATAATTGAGGTCGGTCAAACGGCTAATACCGCCGCAGAGGAGCTTATGCTCCGTTGGCTTCGGGACGGATACGCTTATCCGGCACGGAGACACTGCGGACTTCGCCGCCTGCGGCGAAGGACGGCTGCGGCGGGATCGTCGGGTTTATACGAAAGGATAGAAAACAGATCATGGCTAACAAAGAGCAGTTTAAAAGACTCATTGTGTTCTTTGCATCGCTGGTCATAATAATGTGCGAATCGCTCAGCTTCAGCTTTGTCTGGCACAACATCTATAACAGTCACTTCGGTGAAAGGATCGGCGAACAGTTCTTCTTCTGGCAAAAGGGCAACTTCCTGCTTATCTTTGTATATATGCTGGTGTACGCCATATTCACCCGATCGTTCAACGGTTTCCGCATAGGCTATCTCAAGACCGCCGGACTGATCGGTTCTCAGATACTGGGACTTATCGCCACCAACGCAGTTACATATTTACAGATCTCCCTTATCGGAAGATCGCTGGTGAACGTTCTGCCGCTGGTGCTGCTGACCGCTTATCAGTCGATAATTGCGGCTATCTGGGCTTTCGGGGCAAATTTCGTCCACGCACGCATTTACCCTCCCCGCAGAATGATAATCGTCTACGGGAACACGAACGCCAGGGATCTTGTGACAAAAATGAGTTCCCGTGTGGATAAGTACCTTATTTGTTCCTCCATCTCCATTACCGAGAAGCTGGAAGTCATAAAAGAACGCATACTGGATTTTGAAGCGGTGATAATCTGCGATGTGCCGGCAGAACTAAGGAACCAGATACTTAAATTCACCTATGACAAGTCTATAAGGACTTACATAACTCCCAAGATCTCCGATGTTATAATCAGAGGTGCTGACGAGATACACCTGTTCGATACTCCGCTGCTTCTCAGCAGGAACCTGGGGCTTACTTTCGAGCAGAGGATAATAAAGAGATTCCTTGACCTTACACTGTCGCTTATCTGCCTGGTGATAGCTTCGCCGTTCATGCTCATTACCGCTTTGGCTATCAAGCTTTACGACGGCGGGCCGGTGCTTTACTCCCAGGAAAGATTTACCTTGAACAGAAAGGTGTTCAAGGTGTACAAGTTCAGGAGCATGATAGTAGATGCCGAAAAAGACGGCGTGGCAAGGCTTGCAAAGCAAAAAGACGACCGTATCACTCCTGTGGGAAAGATCATCAGAAAGATCAGATTCGACGAGCTGCCTCAGCTGTTCAACATAATCAAAGGCGATATGTCCTTTGTAGGACCAAGACCTGAAAGACCTGAGATCGCAAAGCAGTACGAGGAGTCGATACCGGAATTCAAGTACAGACTTAAAGCAAAAGCCGGTCTCACCGGATATGCTCAGGTGCTGGGCAAGTACAACACCACCCCTTACGACAAGCTCAAGCTGGATCTTATGTATATAGAAAACCAGTCGCTGCTTCTCGACCTGAAAATAATGCTTCAGACGCTGAAAACCATTTTTATCCCTGACAGCACGGAAGGAGTCACCTCTGATACGGCTGCTCCGGCAGACAGCAGAAAGATAACCCCTGTGTCGGAAACTGCCAAGGAATATGAATATTCTTCCAACAAGTAACGAAAGGACCTCCGGATATGGACAAGAATTCTAACGACATGAACGAAAACAAAACGCTTATGCAGAAAATGCAGAAGTATGAACCGCTTATCGCAGGTATCGCACTTGCTATAGGTCTGGCGCTTTTTGCAGGATTTATCATAACTTTCGTCATTAAGACCAACAAACAGGCTGAACAGCTGACAGTCAGAACGTCCAGCGCTTACTACTCAAATCCGTATTACGACGATATGGAGGAAGTGGATTTCAGCCTTGACGTGATGCTTACTTCCGAGGGCGAAGAGATAGTGCAGAAGTACGAACTTTACAGCGGCGTGGAACTTACCGCCGACTCTGACGGAAAGACCGTCCTTGTGGACGAAAGCGGCAAAAAAGTACCGGAAACTATCTTCGTCTCAGACGAAGGTCAGAGGATAACGGCAAGCCCCACCGATAACGGCGTGATATTTAAAGACCAGGATTCCGCCATAACCACATTTGTACTTAACGGCCATACTTTTGTGGTGAACAGCGATAATACAGTCACTATAGACGGCATAAAAGTCCTCAGCGACCCTGCCGCCGTGGCAGTTACCACCACGGAGGAGACACCTCCGGCGGAGACCACTTCCCCGGAAGAAACTGCCGAGCCGGAAACCACCACCGCTGAAACTACAACTGCTTCCACATCTGCCGCTACCACCGTTACCACCACTAAAGCTCCTGCGGTGACCACCACCCCGAAACCCCAGACAAAACCTACCGCTCCTCCTGCAACTACCACCAGCAAGACCACTACCACCACAAGAAAAACTACTACCACCACTACTGCCAAAAAAACTACCACTACCACCAAAAAGACCACCACTACCACCAAGGCTTCCACCGCTGCGTATAAGACGGACGATAAATTCGTGGCGGAAGTCCTTAAACTGGTGAACGAACAAAGAGCAAAGAACGGCGTTCCGGCGCTTCAAGGCTCTATTGCGCTGGATCAGGCGGCACAGGTCAGGGCAAAGGAAATAGGCAGGTCTTACGACGACTTCTCCCATACAAGACCCAGCGGTCAGGACTGGTATACCGTCCTTAACGAACGGGGTATCAAGTATAAAAACGCCGGCGAAAATATCGCAGAGGGCTACCCTACCGCTAAGGAACTTGTCCAGGGCTGGATGGATTCACCGGCTCACCGTAAAAATATACTCGACCCCGATTTCACTCATATGGGTCTTGGCTACTACGATGCCGAGGACGGCTGGCGTTTCGCAGCACAGCTTTTCGCAACATTCTGATGGTTGGGGGGAGACCTTTCTGAAGAAAGGTCTCCCCCTCTCTTCCGCAGGAAGAGTTGACCCCTTTTCAAAGACTTTTATGTTGTTTTTGGCAAGGGGCAATTTGTTTTGAAAATTAACAATGAATCGTGCGTTTTGCGTTTTAAAAAGGTAAATTACCCCTTGCAAAAAAATAATATGAAAGTTTCAGAGAGGAGTTCGGAGAAGAACTTTTTTCAAAAGAATCACCACCAACAGCAGAACAGATAATGCAAAATTTTGATTTATTTGCTGTAGCTGGTTTTCTACTGGGGAAAATCCTTATGAAGAATGGTCTTTCCTTAACTTCTTTCTAAAGTCTTTACATTGTTTTTGGAGAGGGGTAATTTATTTTCAAGAAGCAACTGTAGTTTGCATATTTTACATATTATATAAAGGTAATTACCCCTCTCCAAAACAGCATAAAAGTTTTAGTGAGGGGGTCTGGGGGAGGACCCTTTTTCAAAAGGGTCTCCC
>CANRLY010000048.1 GCA_947631585.1 uncultured Clostridia bacterium | reverse complement strand
TATAGTATTAGAGCTTTCAAGTCCGCTGTTTTGCTGCAAATACCCGACAGCGATCTTATTTGAGATATTCACCGAGCCTTTACCGTCGGGAGTTTTATCCAGCGTTTCAAGTCCGTTAATTATCCGCAGCAAAGTGGTTTTGCCGCAGCCATTTCTTCCCACCAGACCTATTCTGTCCTTATCCTCCACCGTAACATTCACGTCTTTGAGCAAAGGTTCTCCGTCATAATACTTGTAAAGATTTTCAATACTGAGAATCATTGTCTGTTTTCCCCATTATGCAAAACCTCCCGTATCACGTCGGGAGGTCATTGTCTGTTTATTCAGTCGCCCTCTGTCTCTTGCGAGGGAGCGTAAGTCACTCTGAAAGTTTCAGAAACATTCAGTTTGTGTTCCTCACAGCTTGCGGTAACTGTCACGTCTGCGTACTCAGGTTCTTCCCCGTCCTGCGGAACTATCTGCCAGCTGAACCGGCAGTTATCGCCTACCGGACAGATATCGTCACATTCAAGGAAGCCGCCTGTTTCGTCAGCTTCAGCGGAAAGTTCTCTTCCGTTTTCAGAAACGTCCTCTGCCGCTTCCGTCACAATATCGCTGACCAGTTCAGTTTCCCGCTCCATACGGTCTTTTACGCAGCTGCTGCGTATTTGTGAGACCGCCTTTTCCAGTCTTTCTTCGCAGACCGGCTGATAATAATGGTCGGTATAAGCGGTCAGTCCCGGAACTGCCACAGCAGCCGTTATTCCCATTATAGTCAGCACGCAAAGCAGTTCAGCAATTGTAAATGCCGATCTGTTGGCGGACATTTTCCGCACCTCCCTGAAAATTCAGATACCCTCTGCAAAGGTCACCGGCACAGCAAATATTATCCCTGCATTAGGAAGGCTAAGGTCGCCCATTATTTCTTTTACCGTACTTCTGACCGTTTCCACCATATCATCGTTTACCAAAATCAGCACTGTTCTGCTGGCGTTGGCGTCCTCTTTCTGAAGTATCTGTCTGAGCAGATCCATCGTCTGGATATTTTCCAATTTATAAAGTGATTTTGCCATACCTGTACTTTCAAGTATCGTTGCTCCCTTGATCCCGTTATTGGCAAGAGCCACCATCAGGTCGTCCACCTTATCTGTCTGTTTAAGTATAACGTATACTAACTGCATTTTTCCTCCTTTATGTTTTGATGTCAAGGGCGGCGCCGCCTGAATGACGCAGCCGTCCAGTCTTCCAGTTGAGAGATCTCCAGCAGTTCAAACCCCTGCTCTCCGATCGCTCCGATGACCTCTTCCTTTCTTGAGTCGATTATCCCTGATACTACCAGCACGCCGTCTTTTTTCACAAACTCCCCGAAATAGGGCGACATTGCTTTCAGCACGTCAGCCACGATATTTGCGCAGACTACATCGTATTCTCCGCCTATTTCTTTTCTGAGCGCAGGGTCGTTTATCACATTGCCGCACAAAGCCTTATAGCGGTTTTCCGGTATATGGTTGCTTCCGGCGTTTGAAGCGGCTATATCAACGGAATTGCGGTCTATATCCACCGCCGTCGCAGACTCAGCCCCCAGCAGCACTGCACCCACGGAAAGTATACCGCTCCCACAGCCCAGGTCAAGCAGCCTGTCCCCTTTGACAAGATACTTTTCGATCAGCTCCAGACACAATCTTGTGGTGTTATGCTGACCTGTACCAAAGCTGGACGCCGGGTCTATTTCCAGCACCACAAGGTCTCCGCTGTCCGAAACAGTTTCCCAGCTGGGTTTTATAAGCAGCTTTTTGCCTACTCTCATTGGCTTGAAATACTGTTTCCAGTTGTTTGCCCAGTCCTCTTCCCTGACGCTGGCAAGCTCACATTCCAGCCTGCCGAACCGTCCGTCAGGATCTCTTTGTTTAAGTCCGGCAAGTTCCTGCCGAAGCATACTAAGCATATCTGCGCCCTGAGAATTGCCCGGAAGATACACTGTCACTGTAGTTTCACAGTTTTTAAGTCCCATAAGGTCATCATCTATATAATCCCAGTTTATCTCTTTATTTGTGAGAAATTCCTCGAAATCTCTGCTGTCTTTGATAGCGAAGCCGTTTATGCCTATACCCATCAGCAGACCGCAGACTATATCGACTCCGTCAGAAGAAGTAAAAACACTGACCTCGGTCCAATCCACAGTTGTCGTCCTCCTGTTGTGTGAAAAAGAGTAACAAAAAACGGAATCATTTTAAATATAATCCCGTTTTTCAAAGCGTAATATTATTATAACATACTTTTTTATGAAATGCAAATTATTTTTTATAAATTTTTCAAACTGCCGGAAAAAGGCGTTATTCCGTGCATGAAGCAGGCTTGTATCTCATAGCTCTCAGAGAGTTGAGTATTGCAATAAATGAAACACCCACATCGGCAAACACTGCCATCCACATACCTGCTATACCCATAGCTCCCAGCAGCAGTACGGCTGCTTTTACGCCAAGGGCAAAAATTATGTTCTGGCGGACGATGGACATAGTTTTCTTTGATATCCTTACCGCATCGGGAAGTCTGGTGACGTCGTCGTTCATAAGCACCATATCCGCCGCTTCTATCGCTGCGTCAGAGCCAAGTCCGCCCATTGCGACTCCCACGTCAGCCCGTGCAATGACCGGCGCATCGTTTATCCCGTCGCCCACAAAAGCAACTGTTCCCGAAGTTTCTTCGATAAGCTGTTCTACCGCTTTGACCTTGCCCTGCGGCAGCAATCCGGCTCTGACCTCATCTATTCCAGCCTGAGCAGCAATTTCTTCAGCGATAGCCTGCTTGTCGCCGGTAAGCATTACAACACGCTTAACGCCGCATTTTTTCAGGCGTTTCACCGCTTCAGGGGAGCTTTCCTTTATCTCGTCCCCAAGAAGTATCCTGCCGCAGTATCTGCCATCGGAAGCGACCATAACAGAGGTCATGGCGGTATTTTCCAAAGGCGGTATCTCCACGCCGTTTTCACGAAGAAGTTTTTCGTTGCCGCAAAGTATCTTTTTGCCGTCAAGAGAGCCTGTCACGCCTGAACCGGCGGTCTCGCCGGCAAAGTCCAGTTTCTTAGCGGGAACTTTTCCGCAGTATCTCACCACCGACTTTGCTATCGGGTGGTCGGAATTGCTTTCGGCGGCGCAGGCGATCTCAAGGAGCTGAGTTTCGCTGATATTGAAAGGTTCTACGCTTTTCACCTTAAAGATGCCCTGAGTGACAGTTCCGGTCTTATCCAGAGCCACGGCTTCGCAGGAGGCTACTGCCTCTATACTTTTTGCGCCTTTGATAAGTATTCCGTTTGCAGAAGCAGCTCCTATCCCGGCAAAAAAGCTCAGCGGCACGGATATCACCAAAGCGCATGGGCAGGAAATTACCAGGAACACCAGCGCCCTGTACACCCATTCGGACGTATGGGCAAAACCGGTCAGCACAGACGGGATAATTGCCAGAAGCAGCGCAGCAACTACAACCAGAGGTGTATACACTCTGGCAAATCGGGTTATGAACTTTTCGGTCTTGGCTTTCTTGGCGGAAGAATTTCTCACCATATCGAGAAGTTTTGCAACTGTGGAGTCGGCATATCTGCTGGTAACTCTCAGTTCAGCGGCTGTGTTAAGGTTTATGCTTCCGCTGAGTATCTCATCGCCCGCGGTCATCTCAGCCGGCAGGGATTCGCCGGTGAGGGCGGAAGTATCAAAAGAAGCCGCACTGCTGAGAAGCACGCCGTCCAGCGGTACTCTTTCGCCCGGTTTCAGGAGTATAACGTCTCCAATCTGAACCTGTTCCGGGGGGACTTCCTTTATCTCATCGCCAACTTTCAGGTTAGCAGACTCAGGTTTAAGTTCCATGAGCTTTCTTATAGACTTGCCGGAGCGTTCCACAGCGATGGACTGGAACAGTTCGCCCACCTGGTAGAAGATCATTACCGCTGCGCCCTCGTTCATTTCGCCAATTATCATTGCGCCCACGGAAGCCACAGCCATAAGGAAGTTTTCGTCAAAAGGTCTGCCTTTAAAAATGTTCCTGACAGCTTCCAGAAGCACATCGTATCCGGCAGCAAGGTAAGACACCGCAAGCATTACATGGTGCGGAACTCCGTGAAACAAGTAGGACAGAGCAAACAGAGACACAGCCACAGCAAGTCTGACTATATCGACAGTATGGTCGGGTTCTTCCTCCGGGGGTGCGTCCTCCCACAATCTGACCTTTACATCAGGTTCAAGAGAACCGACTATCTTTTTGACCTGAGCAAAGACTGCGTCCTCCTTCGAGTCATGAGCAACGCTGAGTTTTTTATTGATAAAATCCATATCCGCCCCGGAAACGCCGTCCAGTTTGCGCACAGAGGAAGCAATTTTCTCCGCACAATTCGGGCAGTCAAGACCGTCAAGCACAAGCACTGTTGTTTTCATTATGATCGCCTCTTTTAAATTATTCTGAAATATGCTCGATACCCATGCTGAGGATAGTATCAACATGGCTGTCGGCGATAGAGTAGTAAACCGTTTTGCCGTCTCTGCGGTATTTTACCAGTCTTGCCTGTTTGAGCACTCTCAGCTGGTGAGATATAGCAGACTGGGTCATATTCAGCAGCTGGGCGATATCGCACACGCAGATCTCGCCTTTTTGCAGCACGAAAAGGATATTCACCCTGGTATAGTCCCCCAGCACCTTAAACAGTTCTGAAACGTCATAGGCTTCTTCCTCGCAAGGCATTATCTTGCCCAGATCCTCTACTTTTTCTATATTCCTGCCGCCGCAGCAGCTATGGTCTTGTTCATTAGTTCCCGGCATGGTTTTTCCTCCATTCAATTTAATATATGAATAACTGTTCATATGTACAGTTAATATTATATACTATGCAAAAGCGGTTGTCAAGTACCTACGGAAAAATTTTTTTGCAAATTTTAGCGGCAAGCAAACGAGCCCACTCGCGGCGGAGCGAAGCTCCGCCTGGTCTGCCGTGGGAAAATGAAATTTTCCCACGGCAGACGACCCGACCGCCGCCTCTATTGGAGGCGACGGTCGGGTCACGAGGGGGCTCAGCCCTTGTTCGGAGGGACTAAGCCGTACTTTTCATAAAATTCAGTTATCTGCTTGTCGGTCTGGGCAAGCTGAGAATAAAGAAGTTTCTTTCGGGACGGGTCGTAAAAACCAATGACCCTTTCACCGGTGCAGATGCTGGACTCCGTCCTTACCTCCAGACCTCTGCACTCCTCCGGCACCGGGAGAGCAAGCCGCTTTTTGAAAATTCCCATGCAAGACCGCCTCTTTACTTGATCTTCCGCTTAACAAGCTTGTTTATTACAAAGCTTACAGCAAAAGACAACACTATCAATATCACCAGCGCAGCTATCATCTCTGAGGAGACCCCCATTCCGATGTAGTGACCTATCGCTATCTGAAAGACCAGCTCCGGCAGAACTCCCAGCAGCGAACCTATCACATACGGAACATACCGCAGTTTCATTGCGCCAAGCAGTATGCTTACCACATCTCCCGGCACAAACACCACCGCTCTTGTTACATATGCGGCGAACAGGTCGTTTGAAACGCCCATGTCCACTACTTTTTTTACCAGCGGATTTTTGCCTGCAAGCATATCCACCAGCTCAGAGCCTGATATCCTGCCTACTGCATAAGGTATGGAAAAGCACACGGCAACTCCCACCAGGCAAACAATTATCGCTCCCGGCAGGCTGAATATCACCCCTGACGCCACAAACATTATCGTCAGCGGTATTACCACGGACAGGGATTTCACCGCAAACATCGCAATTATGACCAGCGCTGAAAGGAACAGGTTCTCAGGCGTAAAATCAACTATATCCTCAAACTGCCATTTCCTGAAAAATATCACAGCAACGATTATCACAATTACAGTTATTGCCAGCGGGATATATCTCATTGCAGCCGTGACCCGTTCCGCTTTGGTTTTTTCCTTCAAAAACAGCACTTCCCGTTTTTATGCGGACTGTCCCCTGTCCGCAGCCTTAATTTTCTTCTGCGCCTGTTTCTTCTGTTTCCTTGGCAGCTTCTGCATTTTCGTCAGTATCTGCTTTTTTCTTTTTATCTTTGTTGAAAATTCCATACATGGCAGGAACTAAGAACAGCGTCAGCACTGTTGCATAGGTGAGTCCTCCCACGGTGGTGATCGCAAGCGGTCTGAGCATTTCGCCGCCGCTGGACGTGTCAAACACCATCATCATAAGCGCAATGATAGTTGTAAGAGCGGTCATCAGTATCGGACGTATCCTGTTTCTTCCGGTAAGGAGAAGAGCTTCGTTGACTGACATTCCCTTTTCTCTCTGCTGGTTGGCATAATCCACGAACACGATACCGTTGTTTACAACTATTCCCACAAGCACTACCATTCCGATAAGGGAAATAACGCTTACCTTATTTCCTGTGAGCAGCAGCGCAAGGAATCCTCCGGTAAAGGCAAGAGGTATAGTAAACATTATGATAAACGGCGATTTCAGCGACTGGAACTGCGCCACCATTACCAGGTAAATGAATATTATAGCCAGCGTGAGCATAAGGAACATATCCTCAAATGCGTCGTTTATCTGCTCATACTCTCCGCCGATAACAGCTCTTGTACCCTTGGGGAAGTCATAATTATCAATTATCTTCTGTATCTCCTTATTGACCTGCTTAACGTCATATCCTGACTTGAGCGTACCGCTTACCGTAAGGGTCCTTTCCTGATTGCTCCTGATTATGGAAGCAAAGCCTTCTGCCTCGGTAATTTCCGCCAGCTCTGAGAGCTTATAGGCAGTTCCGTCAGTTGAAGTCACTTCCAGGTCTCCCAGCTTTTCAACAGTCAGCTTTTCTGAGCGTGGGTCTTTTACGAACACGCTGTAGTCTGTGCCGCCGTCGTTAATGGTGATATAGGAAGTTTCCCCTGCCAGAGCAGGCTGAACCGCCATATAGACCTGTGCCACCGTCAATCCCTTGGAGATCGCCTTTTGCTTATCAACTATTATCCTATACTCGCTGGAAGTCTCTTCCAGACCGTTATCTATTTCGTCAGTACCCTCCAGAGCGCTTATCTCTTCGCCCAGTTCCTTTGCCGTATCCATAAGCGTATCCAGGTCGTCAGAGAAGATATTTACCGACACCGCCGCTCCCGTCAGAGCCGACATATCCATTCCCGAATTTGAGATATCAGCCTCAAAAGGCAGCTTTTTCAGTTCTTCGGAGATCCTGTCTGTTATTTCCTGAGTATTTTCAATATACTCCTCTTTCAGCAGCACATACACGCTGGTCTCGGAGGACATCATGCTCATAAGGGCTGACTCCGCATCAGACGTATCGTTTCTGAGAATACCTATGGTTTCTATTTCGTCAAACTTATTCAGCGTTTCATACAGGCTGTCCAGGGAGCTGAACACTTCCTCCTGGGTCATTCCCTCCGGCAGTTCAACATTTACAGAGATCTGTCCTGTATTCTGCTGCGGGAAAAATTCCGTTCCCGACAAAAGCGCGCCGGTAATGCTCACCGCAAGCAGCACCACTGCCGCAACTATGCAGACCCACTTATGTTTAAGGGATCTTCCCAACATTCTTGTATACCAGTCGGCAAACTTAGAGAACCACTTGTTCTCTCCGATAAAGCTCTTGCCTTTCATAGCCGAAGATGCGGCAGGCACCAGCGTCAGCGCAACTACCAGCGAGGCGACAAGAGAATATCCTATGGTCAGCGCCATATCCACGAACAGCTGTCTTGTGATGCCGTCGGTGAACACGATAGGCACGAATACAACTATAGTTGTCAGTGTTGAAGCCACGATAGCGCCGGAAACTTCCTTTGCGCCCTCGATGGCGGCTTCCTTGATGGACTTTCCTTCGCTTCTGTGCCGGAAGATATTTTCGATAACGACTATGGAGTTATCAACCAACATTCCAACGCCCAGCGCAAGACCGCCCATAGAGATCATGTTCAGGGTAACTCCCGTGAAGTACATAAGCACGAAAGCGGTTATAACGCTTATTACTATTGAAGCTCCCACAATAGCCGTAGGCTTTATTTTATTAAGGAATATCGCCAATATGATAATTGCCAGCACGCCGCCGGATATAAGGTTTTTCAGGATCGACTGTATCATCATGTTCACATAGTCGCCCTGGTTCATCAGGTCGGTAAAGGTCACGTTTTCCTGCTCGGAAAGTTCATTCATCTTTTCAGTGACCGCATTGGTGACCTCGGTAGTGGAATAGTCCGGCTGTTTCTGGATAGTGAGCATTATGCCGTGGTTTCCGTTTATCTTGGAATAGATCATATCGGAGTTGTCGTAAGTTCTGATATCGCACACGTCGTCAAGGGTAACGGTGGCGACTCCCTCGATACTGAACACCACCAGCTGTTTCAGTTCGTCTATGGAATTTATCTTATCACCCACACGGACCATATAGTTCAGCCCGTCAGCCGACTGGGCAGTTCCGGCAGGCATTGAAAAGCTTTGTCCGCTGAGGATACCGCCTATAAGTTCAGGAGTAAGTTCAAAAGAGGACATATCCATATCGGGCATTACGGTATCTCCGTTTGCGCCGATGATATCGGCAAGTCCGCCGCCGTTGCCTGAAGCCTGCGCCTGAGCCATATACTGCGCCGCTATCTTCTTTGTAAGAGAATCCAGCTTTTCCTGACTAATTGAAACGTCAACGTAGTTTTCGATAAGTCCGGTAGCGGAGACGGAAGCCACTCCGCTGACGCTTTTTATCTCAGGGATTATTTTCTCCTCGATAAAGTCGGCAGACTCTGCGTCTTCCATATTTTCGGTGGAAGCGGCGGTGACCATTACCGGCATCATGTTGGGGTTGAGTTTCATTATCATAGGTGAGGATATCTCATCTGGGAAATATGCGCTCACCATGTCAAGGCTCTCCCTCATCTCTATCAGGGCGGAATCCATATTGGTATCGCTGTTAAATTCCATTATCAGCAGCGACATATTTTCCGCCGAAACAGACGAAATGTTTTTCAGGTTGCTCAAAGATGCAAAGGTAGTTTCCAGAGTGTCGGTAACTACCGTCTCCACCTGTTCGGGAGACGCACCGGGATAGGTCGTCACTACTACCGCATAAGGCAGATTAAAGCTGGGTATCAGATCGACCTGCATTTTTGTAAAGGAGACCACGCCGAGTATGATGACAATGATTATCGCCACGAAAACGGTATACGGTTTCTTTACGCTGAATCTTGATAGCATAGCAATACTCCTCTGTCTGAATTATTCTATATACACATAAATTATACTCTCACTATCCTGTTTTTGTCAAGATTCATGTTACAAAATTAACTTTATCATAACATTCTGCCAAGCAGGTCGGAAGAAGCAGTTCAGAAGCATTTCTGACTTCGCATTTTCCTGCATTTTTCGGCTTTTCCGCACTGGTAGCAGATCTCGTTGCAGGTCTCGTTTTGGTTAAAAAATTTACTAATATTTTCAACAGTGGTCTCGGCGATATTTTCAAGAGCCTCTTTTGTCAGGAACGCCTGGTGGGAGGTTATCAGCACGTTTGGCATTGTGACCAGCCGTGCAAGCAGGTCGTCGTTCATAATATGCCCGGAACGATCCTCAAAGAAAATATCAGACTCCTCCTCGTACACATCGAGGCAGGCTGCGCCTATTTTCCGGGACTTTATCCCCTCCAGCAGAGCGTCGCTGTCAATAAGCCCTCCCCTGGAGGTATTTACCAGCACGACTCCCTTTTTCATCATTTCCACCGAATCGCTGTTGATGATATGCTTTGTGTCTTTTGTCAGGGGGCAATGCAGCGAGATGATATCGCTTTTCTTGAAAAGTTCTTCCAGCGAAACATAATTTATCCCGCTTTTCTCGTCCGGAAACGGGTCGTATGCCAGCACTTCCATTCCAAAGCCTCTGCATATGTCAATAAAGACCTTTCCTATCTTTCCCGTACCGACGACCCCCACCGTTTTGCCGTGGAGGTCTGTTCCGGTCAGTCCCGACAGGCTGAAATTAAAGTCCTTGGTGCGGTTATACGCCTTGTGGATCCTTCTTATGGAAGTGAGCAGCATTGCCATGGCGTGTTCTGCGACCGCATAGGGCGAATACGCCGGAACTCTCACCACATGGAGCTTCCCGAAAGCGGCTCTTACATCAACGTTATTAAAGCCTGCGCATCTGAGCGCAACAAGCTTCACTCCCATTTTCCAGAGCTTATCTATCACCGGCGCCGACAGGTCATCGTTCACGAAAACTATCACCGCACCACAGTCTTTTGCCAGCTCCACGGTATCCTCGTTGAGTTTGGCTTCTATGAATTTTGTGGAAATTCCGGCGGCTTTAAGCTTATCGGCGAAGCTCTCCACATCGTATGGTTTTGAGTCGAACATTACAGCTTTTATCTTATTATCCATATTATTTCCTCCTGTATGAATATTTTTGGCACACCTCACAACATTATGCAAAATCAAAACAGCCGACATTTCTGACGGCTGCTTATCCTAAAATATTACTTGTTTTCAGCTTCGGCAAGCCTTACCGCCTGGAGCATTATAGAGCACTCCAGCCGCTTTTTCTGAATCTCGCAGGAGAGCTTATGTGCGCTGCGGACGTCCCCTTCATAAATATAGTTGTTGGCGTTACAGCCGCCGCTGCAATAGAATTTTGCCCAGCATTTGCGACATTCCGGCTTGGAATAAACGTGTGTTCCTTTATCCCGGTATCGAAAGTATTGTCGTAAAGGTTGCCCATTTTGTATTCTTCCACCCCGACAAACTGGTGACAGGGGTAGATATCCCCGTCGGGAGTCACAGCGACATAATCGTTTCCGCAGCCGCAGCCCCTCAGCCTTTTGATGGCGCAAGGACCTTGGTCAAGGTCTATCATAAAGTGGAAGAAGTTTACGAATTTGCCGTCTTTGTAAAGCTTCTGAAGTTTGTCCGCAAGTATCTCATACTCTTTGAAAATAGTAGGCAGGTCGCCCTGAGTGATGGCATAAGGCTTATCCGGCGGCGCAATGACCGGTTCAACAGATATCTGATCAAAGCCCAGCTCATAAAGGTGCATTACGTCCTCGGAGAAATCCAGGTCATACTTGGTGTAAGTTCCCCTGACGTAATACTCTTTGTCTCCCCTGCCGTCCACCAGTTTCCTGAAGCGTTCGGTTATAACGTCATAGCTTCCGCTGCCGTCCACACGTTTTCTCATGCGGTCGTTGACCTGTTTTCTGCCGTCTATGGAAAGCACCACGTTGGACATTTCCTTGTTGATATACTCTATCTTGTCATCGGTGAGCAGCAGACCGTTGGTAGTGATGGTAAAGCGGAACTCCTTGCCCCATTCCTTCTCGTGGGCTCTGGCATATTCCACCACCTGTTTCACGGTCTCCCAGTTCATAAGCGGTTCGCCGCCGAAAAAATCCACCTCCAGATTTTTTCTGTCCCCCGAATGTTCCACCAGAAAATCAATAGCCCTTTTGCCTGTATCAAAGGGCATTAGCTTTCTGCCCTTGCCGAAATCCCCGGTGGAAGCAAAGCAATACTCGCACCTGAGATTGCAGTCGTGGGCGATATTCAGGCACATTGCCTTTATAGGGGAGGCAACTGAATACTTTGCGTACTTTTCGTAGTCGTCCTCAGAAAAAAGCACCTTATCGTTATAAAGCTCCACTATCTCCTGATAACATTCCTCTATCGCACCTGCGTCAAACAGTTTAGACAGCTTGGCGACAGTTTCCTGCGGACAATG
>CANRLY010000047.1 GCA_947631585.1 uncultured Clostridia bacterium | reverse complement strand
TGGTATACTCAGTATTTTCGCCTTTTATCCTCACTTGCAGGTTTTCGTTGACATTTATCAGGATATCGTCCACCGGCATTCTTTTAATAATGTCGGCGAACAGTCTGGCGTTGACTATCATTTCTCCTCTGTCCTGGGAGGTAACGTTAAGTTCGGTCATGATACCAAGTTCCAGATCATAGCCGGTAAGTTCCAGCCTATTGCCTTCAAGCTGGAATTTAATTCCTTCCAGAGCCCTAATGGTAGTTTTATCAGAGACGGCTTTTGAAACGTTTATGACAGCTTCATAAAGATCGTTTTTATTACAGATAAAAGTCATATCCATCAGACATTCAGTCCTTTCTTATTGGTTTTTTAACTTTCAAACTTTTCTTTTATCTGAAAGATGAAAGAGTCGGATATTTTTTGATGAATAATATAATATATATAATTATATTAATAGCATTAGCAGTAGTGTCTGTTGAAAAGTAGAAAAACCCTTTTTTACCCCCTTGTCAAAAGGGTTTTTCAGTCAACAGATATTTCACTTTTCAGGGGGTATTTTCATAAGTTTTATCACTTACAGAAAAAGGAATTTGAAAATGCTGAAAAGTGGTATGTTCAAAGCTGAAAAAATTTTAAAAATTTGTTGAAAGATAAGAGTTTCAACTTTTTTAGTTGAAAGGCTGCTGTTAAAAGCGGTGGAATATTATAAAAACCGCAGGCAGAGCCTTTTATTTTCAGGCTTTTGAAGAACGAATTTTGTTGAAAAGCGGTTTGGTTTTTCTTAAGATCAGACGGATCTGAGATTTTTTATTATCTCGTCCACAGTCGCTTTAAGTTCGTTATTTGACTTTATCATTTCAACTGCGTCCTGATAGCTGATATTTACCGTTGAATGGTTTCTCTGGAGTTCCTCGCCTATTTCCTTATAGGTCATGCCCTTGACTTCCCTGAGAACGTATATAGCTATTTTTCTTGCCAGGGAAATAGGAGCGTTTCGGTTAGCGGAGCGTATCTCATGGGGAGTCACCCCGAAGCCGTTGGCCACCTCGTTAAGCACGTTATCCACAGTTATCTCAGACGGTCTGTTTTCTATAAGTATCTCTTTTATGACCCTTTGCGCCATAGAGATAGTAGGCTGTTCGCCGGTATAAGCGGTAAGGGCTTTTATTTTCTTTACTGCGCCTTCCAGCTGTCTGATATTAGTCTTGACCTTTTCGGCGATGATGCCTGCGGCTGCGTCCGAGAGGTTAAGGTTGAGAAGTTCCGCCTTTCTCTTGACGATAGCCATTCTGGTCTCCAGTTCCGGCGGCTGGATATCCACCTGAACTCCAAGGATAAATCTTCCTCTTATCCTGTCGTCCAGCGTAGACATTTTAGACGGCGGTATATCCGAAGTGAGGACTATTTGCTTGCCGGCGTTATAAATTTCGTTGAAAGTGTGGAAAAACTCCTCCTGCACAGAGTCTTTTCCTGCGATGAACTGGATATCGTCCACGATAAGGAAGTCGGCGCTTCTATACTTTTCGTGGAAAGCCACCATGTTTTTAAGACCTATCTGTTTTACCAGCTCGTTCAGGAACGCTTCGCCGGTGGTATAGATAACGTTCATAGACGGGTCTCTTTTTTTGACTTCATGTTCGATAGACCTGACCAGATGGGTCTTTCCAAGACCGGAGTCGCCGTAGATGAAAAGCGGGTTGAACACGTCCCTGGTATTCATATCGCTGGTATCGTTTATTCCGGCAACGGCGGTGGAAAAGGCATATGCCAGTTCGTTTGATTTACCTTTGATGAAGGTATCGAAAGTATATTCATACTTAGCGTTGTCGATCATCTGGTCTATTCTTTTTTGTTTGTCGGCATTAAGGGCTGCGGTATCTTCCGGACGGACCAATATTTCTATTTCTACCTCGAATCCCATCGTTTCCAGAAAAGCTCTTTTTAGGGTATCGTAATAAACGTCGGTCACTGTGTCTTTGACAAAATCGTTTTCGGCGATGATATAAGCCGTACCGTTTTCAAACCTGTCCGCTTCGAGAGTTTTTATCCAGCGGTTATATCCGATCTCACTGACGTCGTGGTAAGCGGCGCAGCAGTTTTTGACATTCTCAAAGACGGCTTTGAAAGAATCCATAAACTTTTTACCTCCTTGTTTTAGCAGTCATTCCCGCATTAAAACGCACGAGAACATATTAAAATTATTATACAGCAATTTTCCTGAAAAGTCAATGCCCCTATATATTAAAATAGTATATATATCCTGAATGTGTTGGGTCGGGCGCAGGCAGGGTCGGGAAAATGAAAATGAGAATAACTGCTTTCACTAATAGGCTAAAAACCCCGAAAAGTTGCATGGTTTCATGCAACTATGAACAAAAAAGTTTTTAGTTAAAAGAAAATTTGTAGGGTCTTACAAAAAGAAAGGTGATATTTTGTGCATAATGCAAATGAAATTTCCAGCAAGGTGAAGTTTCAGCTAAAGGAGAGAGTGGGGTCTCTTTCGGAAATTTTTTAGTTCTACATATCGGTGAAAAAACAAGTCCGCATACCAAATATAGTTACGCAAGAGAGCAAGAGGAGGTTTTGCGTAAAAAAATTATTAAAACACTTGACAAACCTGTTGTTTTTGAAGTATAATATTTTCTTGCAGGGATTTTGAATAAGTTTATTTTGACTTTATTATGGAAAGATCCGGAAATTTGCGACTAAAGGAGGGCTTTATCAATGAAGAGGACTTACCAGCCGAAAAAGATCCAGAGAAAGAAAGAACACGGCTTTATGAAGAGAATGTCTACCAGAAACGGCAGAAAGGTTCTGGCTAGAAGAAGAGCTAAGGGCAGAGCAAAGCTGTCCCACTGATCGAGGCTGACCACTCCTACTTCCATGCCTTTTGACAGGAACGTATCGGCGTGGTCTTTTTTGTATCGGAATTTTTTTACGGAGTGCTTCTATGCTGTTTACTGTTTCTATGAAAAACGACAGGGATTTCAGGGCTGTTTACAAGAAAGGCAGGTATATTTCCTGCGGTGAAGTGACGGCTTACTTTCTGCCCAACAGAATGGCTTTGAACCGGTTAGGGATAACCACCGGCAAGAAGATAGGCAACGCCGTTTGCAGAAACAGGGCGAGGAGGATAATAAGGGCTGCTTACAGGTTATCGGAGGAGAAGTTCCCCATCGGGTACGACATAGTATTCACTGCCAGGCAGGGGATAGATGGGAAGAGTTCCTGCGACATCGAGAGGTTCATTATCAAGCGGCTTATCCCCGGGATAAACAAGTCGTTCATTGACAAAGGCGGCGGCAAGGGTGGAAATCCAGGCAAGGGCGGAAGCAGGAGCGGAAAGGGCGGCAGCGGGGGCAATTCCGGCAAGAGCGGCAATTTGGGCAGAAGCAGCAATTCAGGCAATTCAGGCAGGGTCGGAAATGGCAAGGTTAGTGGAGCTAATGATTTTAATGGAAAGACCGAAAGAAAATGAAGATCCTGACATATGCTGCTGAGTTTCTCATAAAAGTTTATCAGAAGCTTATCAGTCCGCTTTTGCCAAAGAGCTGCAAATACTACCCCACCTGTTCCAATTACGCCTTAGAAGCTTACAGGAAGCACGGTTTCATCAAAGGCAGTATACTTTCAGTCTGGCGCATTTTACGCTGCAATCCCTGGAGCAAGGGCGGCGTTGACAAAGTGCCGGAGGAGTTTTACATTTTTAAGAAGAAAAAGACGGCTGCGAAGGCGAGGGTCCGGCGCTGACCAAGCGGCGGGGGTCGCCTGAGCTTTTATTTGCCCCGCAGGCAGTTATTATGACGCAGGCAGGAAAAGTTCCGTATGAGGACTCAGGGGCGTTTTGTACAAAGATCGGAGGTATGTAAAAAACATGAGCGTTATCGCTATACCTTTCGGGTGGATAATGAAGCTTTGTTATCTGCTGGTGAAAAACTACGGCGTCGCTCTTGTGCTGTTTACTTTTATAACCAAGATTTTGCTTTTTCCTCTGACGATAAAGCAGCAGAAATCTACAGCCAAGACCGCTAAGATAAATCCAAAGATACAGGAGTTAAAAAAGAAATACGGGAACAATCAGGAAAAGTACAATGAGGAGCTTACCAAGCTTTATGCGGAAAACGACATTTCCATGACGGGCGGCTGTCTGCCAATGCTGGTGAACTTCATTCTGCTTTTCGCTATGATAGAGATAATTTACGCACCGCTGACTTATGTTACCGATGTGAACAAGGACAAGGTGGAAAAGGCAGGCGGGCTGGTCTCGAACCTTATGACGGTAAGCACCGAGATAAAAGCCGGCGACGACGACTTGAACACCTACAGCGAGATAAAGACCATCAAGGGCGATGTTTACAAGTTCATAACCGACGAGGACAATTCCAAGCAGTTCAAGCTGACAGGCAAGCTCAGCGACGGTGACCTGAAAGAAGTTGTTGGTATTCTGGACGAGAACCCCGGACTTGACGAATATTTTGCCGACGAGGACAAGGTAACTCCCAACCTGAGAACAAGACCCCAGCTTCTGATATTCAGGATACTGGAGGACGGCAAGGGGGATTTCCTTGACCAGGAAATAAAAGATACCGCTGCGGACTTCAACTACGAGATGTTCGGGGTATTTCTGGGGGATTACCCAAGCTGGAAAAGCAAACTGGTGCTGATACCTATTCTTTCGCTGGTGTTCCAGCTGCTGGTGACGGTGATATCTCAATATTTCACCAAAAAGAACAATCCCGGCGTTCAGATGGGCGGCGCAATGAACATTCTTTTATATGTGATGCCGCTGATATCTTTCTGGATAGCGTTCAGGTTCCCTGCCGGAATCGGTATCTACTGGATAGCGCAGTCTATCTTTATTCTGATACAGACTATTATCGTAAACAAGATCTACACGCCTGAGTACATCGACAAGCTTAACGCCAAGGACGCCGCTAAAAGAAAGAAAAAGGGCAAAAAGAGCTTTATGGAAAGAGCTTTGGAAGCTCAGCAGATGCAGGCTAACGGCGGTGTGATGCCGCAGAAAAAAGCTGTCGAAAAGGACGAGGACGGAGAGGAAAAGAAGCTTTCCAAGGCGGAAATAAAAGAATTACAGAGAAAACGCCTGAATGAGGCGAGAAAAAGAATGGCTGAAAAATACGGCGACGATTACACGGAAGATTGAGCCGCCATAATTGAAAGGATTGAGTTGGTATGAAAGAAGTGTTTACCGCAAAGTCGGTGGAAGAGGCTAAGGCTATGGCTGCCAGGAGCTTCGGGGTGAGCGAAGAACTTATAAGCTTTAACGTTATCGAAGAACCTAAAAAGTCTCTGTTTGGAAAAGTCAAAGGGGACGCTAAGGTAGAGGCGGAATTTGTGGAGACCAAGCTTACTCTCTCTGAGAGGTATATCAGGAAAATACTGGAAGCCTCAGGAGTGGAGAACGTTAAGGTGGAAGTTACCGAGACGGAGAACGGCGCAGACGTTGAGATAGACGGCGATGGAATAGACGTTTTTATCGGAAGAAAAGGAGAGGTACTGGACAGCTTGCAGTACCTGACTTCCCTTGCCTGCAACAAGATAGACAGAGACCTTTTCAGACTCTCTATCGACAGCAACGGCTTCAGAGAAAAGAGAAAAGAACAGCTTGAGGAGCTTGCAAGAAAAATGGCTGCCAACGTGAGAAAGAACGGCAGGACTTCCGCTTTAGAGCCGATGAACCCTTACGAAAGACGGATAATCCATGCGGTGGTGTCTGAGATGGAGGGCGTGACCTCCAGGTCGGTGGGAGAAGAACCTTACAGAAAGGTGCTCATCAGTTCCACCGAACGGAGACCCTACAGCGGCAGGAGAGACCAGAGAGGCGGCAGGAGCGGCGGAAGAAGAGGAGGTCAGCGGACACAGAAGTCCTTTGACATAACTACTTCTTTCGAGAAAGAATACAAGAAGCCCAAGCCGGAAGATTCCATGACAAACGCCGGACTTTATTCCAAGATAGAATTTTAATTATAATCTTACTGAGACCCCTCGGCAGGACCGTGGGGTCGTGGTGTATTCTGGGAAAGCCTGAAAGGAGTGAGGCTGATGTCAACTGTGGCGGCGATCTCTACGCCCGACGGAGTGGGAGGTATCTCGGTCATCAGGATAAGCGGCAGCGAAGCTATTGCCATTGCCGCAAATGTGTTTCGGGGGAAAATTTCCCCGGAACAGATGGAGAGCCACACCTGCTGTTACGGAAAAATTATTAAAGACGGAAAAATCATCGATGACGGCGTGCTGACGGTGTTCAGAGAGCCTAACTCTTATACCGGCGAAAATGTGGCGGAGATCTCCTGCCACGGCGGTCGGTTCGTGACAAGGCAGGCTTTGAGGGCAGTCATTCAGGCGGGGGCAGAACCTGCCGGAGCAGGCGAGTTCACGAAAAGGGCTTTTTTAAACGGAAAAATGTCACTTACTCAGGCGGAAGCGGTTATGGACGTTATTTCCGCACAGGGGGAACAGGCGTTGAACAGCGCCGCTAATATCCGGGAGGGGAAGCTTTTCAGGAAAGTGAAAGAGGTCTCGGACGGGATAGTGAAGCTGGCGGCAAGTCTGGACGCCTGGGTGGATTACCCGGAGGAGGACCTGCCGGAGGCTGAACCGGAGCAGCTGATGTTCCACGTGGAACATTTTGTCGGTTCGCTGGAAAAGCTGCTGGAGGGGTACGACAAGGGTCGTATACTGCGGCAGGGGATAGATACGGTGATACTGGGAAAGACCAACGTGGGAAAGTCCACGCTGATGAATTGTCTTGTGGGGTATGACAGGTCTATCGTTACGGACGTTAAAGGAACGACAAGAGACATTGTGGAGGAATCGGTGCGGCTGGGAGGTCTGACGCTGAGGCTGTCGGACACCGCCGGACTGAGGGAAACTTCCGACCCGGTGGAAAAGCTGGGGATAGATCTGGCTAGGAAAAAGGCTGAAAACGCACAGCTTATAATTGCGGTGCTGGACGGTTCTCAGGAGTTGGACGGGCAGGACAGAGAGCTTTTGGAGCTGATAAGGGGAAGAAAAGCGGTCATTGCGGTGAACAAGTCCGATCTGCCGGTGAAGCCGGATATTCAGAAGTTGAGGGAGTTTTCACCATATGTGGCGGTCATTTCGGCGAAGAATGACGGCGGTCTTGAGCAGTTGGAAAAAGCGGTGGAGGAGATGTTCCTAGATGAGAACTTCGACCCGGGCGCAGATTGTTATATTAATGAAAGGCAGAAGTTTTGCGTGGAAAAGTCGCTGACGGCGCTGAAAGAGACCCTGGAGGGGATAAGGGGCGGTATTACCCCGGACTGCACTGCGGTCTCCCTGGAACAGGCGGTGGGACCGCTTTTAGATCTGACAGGAGAGAGAGTCTCAGACACGGTGGTGGCGCAGATATTTTCGGACTTCTGCGTGGGAAAATAGGGAAAATAGAAAAGCAGGTAATCGGAATGACGGAGAAGAAAACCAACGCAATGCGTATTCTTGACAGGCAAAAGGCAGAATATCAGGTGAATTATTACCAGTGCGAACACTTCGAGGACGGCGTACAGGTGGCGAAGCAGTGCGGGATACCGCCGGAGGAGTGCTTCAAGACTTTGGTGGCGTTTCACAAGGAAAAGAGCGGAAAAACGGAGTATTTTGTGTTTGTGATACCGGTGGCGGAAAAGCTGGCGCTGAAAGCCGCAGCGGAATGTGTCGGGGTGAAAAGCGTGGAGATGCTGGCGATGAAAGAGCTGGTGGCGGTCACAGGGTACATTCGGGGAGGCTGTTCGCCGGTGGGAATGAAAAAGCAGTTCCAAACGGTGATAGACAGTTCTGCGGAAAAGTTTGAGAAGATATACGTCAGCGCAGGTCGTCCGGGGGCGCAGCTGAGAATTTCGCCGCAGGTGCTGGCTCAGGCGGCAAAGGCGAAATTTGCTGAGATAACCGAGGCTTCCGGGACGGAATTTCCTTACGGAAAGGATAGACTGAAAAATGGGTCTGATGGGTGAAACTGGTGAAACTCTTGAAAATTACGATGTAGTGGTGGTGGGGGCAGGTCACGCCGGAGTGGAAGCCGCTCTTGCCTGCGCAAGGCTGGGTGTGCGGACGGCGCTGTTCACCATTTCTTTGGACGTTATCGCAAATATGCCCTGCAATCCGTCTATCGGCGGAACGGCAAAAGGACATCTTGTTCGGGAGATAGACGCTTTGGGCGGCGAAATGGGAAAGGCCGCCGACAGGACTTTTCTGCAAAGCCGGGTGCTGAACCGAGGGAAAGGTCCGGCGGTACATTCGCTGAGAGTGCAGGCGGACAGGGTGAGGTATCACGACTACATGAAGCGTGCGGTGGAGTCCGAAAAGAACCTGGATCTCAGGCAGGGGGAAGTTACCGAGGTGCTTGCGGACGGGAAAACTGTCTGCGGTGTGCGGACACGTCTGGGGGCGGAATTTTCTGCAAAAGCGGTCATCATCGCCACAGGGACTTACCTTAAAGGCAGGATACACGTCGGGGGAAATTCCTACGAGAGCGGTCCTGACAACGTTATGCCTGCCGGAAAGCTGTCGGAAAGTCTTGCCGCTCTGGGGGTCGAACTAAGGCGGTTCAAGACCGGCACGCCGGCGAGAGTTCACCGGAGATCTATTGATTTTTCCAAGCTGGAGGAACAGCACGGAGACAGCAGCATAATACCGTTTTCCTTTGACCAAAGCGGCGAAAAGCTGGAAAACAAGGTAATCTGTTATGTGGCTTACACCAACAGCGAGACCCACCGGGTCATAAGGGAGAACATCGGGCGGTCGGCGATGTACGGCGGTCAGATACACGGGGTAGGGCCAAGATACTGTCCGTCCATCGAGGACAAGATAATGAGATTTGCAGACAAGCCCAGGCATCAGCTTTTCATCGAGCCGATGGGGCTTGACACCGACGAGATGTATTTGCAGGGAATGTCCACTTCCCTGCCGGAAGATGTGCAGATAGAGTTTCTGCGCACCATCGAGGGGCTTGAAAATGTGGAGATAATGCGCAGCGCATACGCCATAGAGTACGATTGCTGCGACCCCACTCAGCTTCTGCCAACGCTGGAATTCAAGGAGATAAAGGGGCTTTTCGGGGCTGGGCAGTTCAACGGAACTTCCGGCTACGAGGAGGCGGCGGCGCAGGGGCTTATTGCAGGAATTAACGCCGCTGCCGCTGTAAAGGGCGGAAAACCGCTGGTTTTGGACAGGGCAAGTTCCTACATCGGGACGCTTATAGACGATCTGGTGACAAAAGGGTGTACAGACCCTTACCGCATGATGACTTCCCGAAGCGAATACAGGCTGCTGCTTCGGCAGGACAACGCCGACATGAGGCTTACCCCAACAGGGCACGAGATAGGGCTGATAAGCGAAGAAAGGTATCAGCGGTTCCTTGCGAAGAAAGCGGCGATAGAGGCGGAACTTGCAAGGATACGGAAAGTTTCCGTTTCGCCGGGGGAGGAAATGGCAAGTTACTTAAAGTCGGTGGGAACTGAGCCTATCACGGTGGGCTGCAAGCTCTGGCAGCTTCTGAAGCGGCCGCAGACCAGTTACCGGGGGCTTGGATTTGCCGACCCGGAAAGACCTGAGCTTTCGGACGATGTTGCGGAGCAGGTGGAACTTACCATAAAGTACGAGGGGTATATAGATATCCAGCTCAGGCAGGTGGAAGCCATGCGGAAGCTGGAGAAAAAGCTTTTGCCGCCGGACGTGGATTACTCTCTGATAAGGGGGCTGCGGTTGGAGGCGGCGGAGAAGCTCAACAAGATAAAGCCTTTGAATGTAGGTCAGGCGAGCCGCATTTCCGGCGTGAACCCGGCGGACGTTTCGGTGCTGCTGGTGTGGCTGGGAAGAAAAGGCGGCTGAATGTTCCACGTGGAACATTTTATCAGAAAGGAGAACGGCTATGAAGATCGGGGTGCTGGGGGATATCCACGGCAGCATACAGGCGTTCAGGGCGGAGATGGCTGCCCTTTCAGCTGAGGGGGCGGAGCTTTTCATCTGCACCGGAGACATAGTCGGGATAGGGCCTTTTCCTGAGGAATGTACAAGGTTTGCAATGGAGCAGCCGGGGCTGTTATGCGTAAAGGGGAATCACGACGCCAGGCTGTTTCAGGGGACGGAGGGGCTTTCTCCGCCGGAGCTTGCCCATCACAAGTGGAAGCTTTCCCGGCTTTCGGCTGCCTCTTTGGAGTATCTTTCAAAGCTGCCGATGGAGCTGAGGTTCACGGCGGAGGGGGTAAAACTTCTTGCGCTGCATTATCCTCACGATGGGGAAAAGTTCCGAAAAGCGGTGGAAGATATAGAAAAGCCGGAGTTTTTCAGTCAGTTTGAGGGTTACGGCGGAGACGTGGTGATCTTCGGGCACGGGCACAAGAGGGCGATCGGGGAAAAGGGTGGAGTTTTATATTTGAATTTCGGGTCGTGCGGCTGTCCTCACGAAAACCGGGGAGTTGCAAGGGGCGGAATTTTACAGCTGGAGAGAGGAAAGGTCTCCTACTACGATGTGGAGGCGCAGTACGATCTCAAGGAAGTTATCGACGAGATAGACCGTTTGAAATATGCGGATTTCAGTTACATAAAGAGGGTATTTTACGGGCAGGAGCAGTAGTCGGGGGTCAGAATTTAAGATGATAGACAGGGAGATGCTTCGGGGGACTTTCAGTTCTTCGGGGATAGATATAAGCGAAGAAACGGCGGAAAAGCTGGACATTTACGCAGAAATGCTGGTTGACTGGAACAGCAGGATAAATCTGACTGCCATTACTCAGCCGAGTGAGATCTGCGTAAAGCATTTTTTAGATTCCGCATTGCCGTTCAAGATATGGGGCGGAATGAGTGCCGGAGACAGTATTTTAGATGTAGGAACGGGGGCGGGGTTTCCGTCCTGCGTAGTGAAGCTGGTATTCGGAACAGGCGAGCTGACGCTGCTGGACAGTCTTAACAAGCGGATAAATTTTTTAGAGCGATTAAGTGAAAGGTTAGGTCTGGGGGCGAAATGTATTCATGGGCGTGCGGAGGAATACGGTGCGAAGGCGGAGTTCCGGGAGAAGTACGACATTGTGACTGCCCGTGCGGTAGCGAAGTTATCGGAGTTATGCGAATACTGTTTACCGTTTGTGAAAGTCGGGGGGAAATTCGTTGCGCTGAAAGGTCGATCCGGCGGTGAGGAGTTAAAGTTGGCAGAAAGTGCGATCTCCCTTTTAGGCGGAAAGTTATCCTTATCGGAGGGGTACGAGTTACCCGGCGGCGACAGTCGGACTCTGATCGTAATAGAGAAAGTCTCCCCCACTCCGGCGAAGTTCCCAAGGAACAAAGGTCAGATGAAGCGCAAGCCGTTATAGCTTCGCAGTCAGCAGCAAGCCCCCCGAAGGGGGAGCAGGGCGAAGCCCTGCGGAAACTGAGGGGGGTTTCCGGACTAAGGTGGGGTCCCCGAAAAAATATCGCAGGAACGAACAAAATTTATATTAAAGCGACGGCGAAAAGCGGAAGTTTTAGCGTTGTTGCTTTTTTTTTGCGCCAAAACAGCGGAGAATGGCGGAAAATTTCCCTTGCAGTTAGAAATCGCAGATGGTATAATTTTACTGGGATATTCTGTTAGGAGCATATCCCGAAAGGAAACAAAAAAGAGAGAGGAAGATGCAAAATGGCTATATTTGCCCAGAAAACCAAAGAAAAAGAGTTAAACAAGGTGGTGGAGCTGCACATCGGCTGCATAAGACCAAACCCCAACCAGCCAAGAAAGCGGTTCGGGGTG
>CANRLY010000046.1 GCA_947631585.1 uncultured Clostridia bacterium | reverse complement strand
ACCACAAAGGTAATGCCTATCGAGGAAGCCCGTAAACTTGGGGCAATGGCGCTTTTCGGCGAAAAGTACGGCTCTACCGTCAGAGTGGTGACCGCCGGCGACTTCTCTGTGGAGTTCTGCGGAGGAACTCATGTGGACAATACCTCAAAGATCGGACTGTTCAAGATAGTCTCCGAAAGCTCAGTGGCTTCCGGCGTCAGACGTATAGAGGGTGTTACCGGAACAGGCGTTCTCAAGATATTTGACGAGATAAACCACCGTATCAGGGAAGCCTCAGATATCCTCAAACTCAACGACCCCAATCTGCTTGCTGAAAGGATAATCAGCGTTCTTGAGGAAAACAAGAGCCTTGAAAAGGTCACCGAAAGCCTTAAAAAGAAGATCGCTGACAGTATGTTTGCCGAAATGATAAGCAATTGCCGTGAGGTCTGCGGAATCAAGGTCATGGCTAATATGATGTCAAATGTCGGCTCTGATATGTACGATAACCTTGCAGACGGCGTGAAGAATATAGACGAACCGTTCGTTATGCTTGTGGCAGGAACTGCCGATGAAAAGCCTAAGCTTCTGTGCGTATGTTCCAAAAAAGCAGTTGAAGCAGGAGCGCACGCAGGTAAACTTGTCAAAGAAGCGGCTGCTGTCACAGGAGGAAAGGGCGGAGGACGTCCTGATATGGCAATGGCAGGTATCGGAGATAAGAATAAGATTGACGAAGCTATAAACGCTTTTGATTCTATACTGACAAAACTGATAAATGGTTAAGGAGAATGAAAAATGGATTGCCTTTTTTGTAAAATAAGCAGGGGAGAACTCCCCTCCATAAAAGTCTATGAGGACGATACCGTCTATGCATTCAAGGATATAAACCCTATTGCGCCGGTGCATATCCTGATAATACCAAAGGAGCATATTTCCAAGCTTGAGGATATAACTCCGGAAAACAGCGGCGTTATCTCACATATCTTTGAGGTGGCGGCAAAGCTGGCAAAAGATATGGGACTTGAAAACGGATTCAGGGTCGTGTCAAACTGCGGAGAGGACGCAGGACAGACAGTTTTCCATATACATTTTCACCTGCTTGCAGGAAGAAAACTTGGCTGGGAATGTCAGTGAGCTGACTGTTGACTCCCTGAAAAGGAGCTGATATTATGAGGCGGAAAACAGCGGTTGCAGGTATTTTTTATCTTGCAGGAATGTTTTTTGCCTCATTTTTGTCGGTTGAGCTGCTTGCGGTCTTTGCGGTAACGCTTGCGCTCCTGCTTCCGGCGGCAAAACTGATCGGAAAGCCCCGGCGACCTTATGTGCTGCTGGCTGCCGTTTCGCTTCTTGCAGGAATGGTCCTCTATGGCGTGTACTATCAGTCGGTGTGCCGCAGGACTCTATCGTATAATGGCGAAACTGCGGATTTTTCCGGCAGGATAACGGAGTATTCCTATGTTTCAAACGACGTTATGCGAATAACCGCCAAAGGTCACCTGAACGGCAGCGACAAGGCGACAGTTACTGTTTTTACAGACGACAGAGACTGCGATTATAACGACATCATAAGCTTTAACTCCAAGTTTTCAAAGATACATAACGACCTGGCTTTTGCGGCTGAAAACTATAACTCCGCAAGAGGGATATATCTGGAAACTTCCTCTGTGAAGAATGTGGATATCCAAAAGGGGAAGCCCTCACTGGTCGGGGCTATCCGCCGCTACAGCGACTACCTTTGCGAAAAGATATATGAGACCCTTCCTCAGAGAGAAGCTGCGTTTATCGTGGCAATGCTCTGCGGAGACAGATCAGGTATCGACGACAGCCTCCAGACGGAACTTTACCGCATGGGTATAGGTCACCTGTTTTCCGTTTCGGGTACTCATATCGTAATTGTGGGCTTTGTCGCCGGTTATCTGCTTTCTTTGCTGAAGATATCAAAGAAACGCCGGCTTCTGATCTCGGAAATAGTGGTCGCTGCCTTTGTTATCTTTTCCGGACTAAGCCCGTCCTCAGTGAGAGCGGCAATAATGATGACAGTGATAAACCTCTCCTTTGCCGCAAAACGCATACCCGATAACCTTACGTCTCTGGCGGTCAGCGGCATTATTATAGCCACGGTGTCACCATATCTTATAAGAAGCCCGTCTTTCCTGCTTTCCATGTCGGGAGCGTTCTCTTTCGGAACTGCCGCACCTGCCGTGAGCAGAGCCATCGCCTACAGCGGCAAAGCCAAAGGCGTTGTGGACAGCATAATATACAGCTGCGTGGCGTGGGTATGCTCTCTGCCGTTTTGCCTGATGTTCTTTAACGAAGTTTCGGTTTTCTTTGCGTTTACGAACCTGCTTGCGCTGCCTCTTTGCAGCCTGGCTCTTATGCTTTCGGTAACAACGGTTTTCGTGGGCGGTATATCGGTGGTTTCCGCTCCGCTGCTGAAATTTGCCGCACTCCTGCTGAAACCTGTGCTGTTTGCTGCGGAACTTCTGGGCAAACTGTGGTTTTCGTATATACCGCTGGGATATTCGGTCACAAAAGCGGTAATGCTGCTGTCTGTCGGGGCGGTGGTCGTTGTCGGAATAGTCAGACGTGATGTTCTTTCAATGGTCTATGCAACTCTGGCAAGCGCAGTTGTAAGCGTTGTTTTGTGCTTCGGGTACTTCTTTTCCATAAGAGACCAGCTGGAGATATTTGCAGTCCGGTTTGAAAATTCTTTTGCGGTGGTATTGAATAAAAACCGTAAAGCTGTTATAATTGAAATGGACGGCGGAGCGTCTGAAGTGTGTATGGATATCCTTGAAAAAAGAGGAGCTACAGAGCTTCAGGGAGTGTTTGCAGTCGAGAATACCGAGAACATCAGGGCGGATTATTACCGAAACCTTGCAGGCTGCAGCTTTGACTATAACGACTGCCGACGGCTGTCAGAGATAGACGGGGTGCAGTCGTCAGTGGCTGATATTGAGATCATCGGCGCAGGCGTTATTTTGAAAAACGAGGATAAGACCGCCCTTGTCAAACTTGAAGATACTGCCGTTGACGGTGAGTTCGACCTTATCATAGATGCGGCAGGCGACCAGCTGCAAGTGTATTCTGCATACGAAGAAATAGATATCAACAGCGGAGACGGTGCGGTTCGTGCCGTGATGTCTCCGAACAAAAAACCTATAGTCAGGAGGTTCTGATATGCCGGTCTTGACAGATACGGAGCTTGGAAAAAGCATAAGAAATAATGAGATCGCTGAACTTTATTACTTTTATGGCAAAGATGTGGCGATGATACAGGCTTTTACCGCTAAACTTGTGAAAAAACTCATTCCCGTCGAATTGAGAGCGATGGACTTTCAGAGCTTTGACGGCAATTCCCTTGACCTGAGCCAGCTTGCCGACTGCTGCGAGGTCTGCCCAATGCTTGCGGATAGGGTAGTCGTCACGATAAACGACCTTAATGCCGACAATATCAACAGTTCTGACTATAAGTTCCTTACTGAGATACTGTCAAAGCTCCCCGATACGACAACAGTCATTATTTACGCCACAGGTGTTGACTTGTATAAGAGCCGTACCAGGCTCACCGATAAAAACTCAAAATTTGTGGATTTTTGTGCAAAGCATGGCGCTGTCTGCGACTTTGCGCTGAAATCTCCTGTTGAGATGGCAAAGACCATAATGCGCAGAGTTGAAAAAAGCGGCTGCTCCATTTCAAGAGATACCGCCGAACTGCTGGCTCAGAAATGCGCAGGCGATACTGTTCTTGCCAACACCGAAACGGACAAGCTTTGCGCTTATGTTGACGGCGGAGAGATAACTTCGGCTGATGTGGAACTGCTTTGCGTGAGGAAGCTGGAAGCGGATTCTTTCAGACTGGCAGCAGCCATTGCCAAAAAGGACAGCGCAGCGGCTTTCGGGATAATGAACGAGCTTTTTGACCTGAAAGAGGACAGCTTTTCCATACTGGCAGCCCTGTCAATGGGAATGATGGATATTTACAGGGCGGTGGCGGGCAAAGCCGCCGGCAAGACCCAGAACGATGTGCTGAAAGATTTTTCATATCCGCCGGCAAGGAGCTTTGCTGTTAAAAACGCATTTCGTGACAGTTCAAGGGTTTCTGTAAAACAGATAAGAAAATGTATGCTATTGCTTTCCGAGGCGGATATAGAGATCAAATCACTAAGGACCGACAACAGGATAATTCTTGAAAAAGCAGTTGCAGGTATGCTCAACTGAATTTGATACGGGAGCTGAGTAATTTGATCCATATAGATCAGGCAATTATTGTCGAGGGCAAATATGATAAGATCAAGCTTTCCTCTGTCACAGACGCAGTCATTATCGTAACAAACGGCTTTGGTTTGTTCAAAGATAAGGAAAAGCAGGCTCTTATCCGCTTTTATGCCGCCAAGACCGGTATAGTTATCCTTACCGACTCAGATACGGCAGGCTTTCGTATACGCTCTCTTGTGAAAAATATAGCCGCCGGCGGAAAAATAATCAACGTCTATGTGCCTGAGATATTCGGCAAGGAAAAGCGCAAAGCCAGACCGTCCAGGGAAGGAAAACTGGGCGTTGAGGGGATAGACCCCCAAGTGATAAAGGCGGCGTTTGAAAAAGCCGGCATATCCAGCTGCGAGCGTGAGATAAAAGAGCCGGTGACAATGCTTGACCTTTATGAGGACGGTCTCAGCGGAGGTCCTTTCAGCGCTGCGCTGAGACAACAGCTGCTGGAACAGCTGGAACTTCCTCACCTGCTTACATCTAAGGCAATGCTTGAGGCAATAAATGCAATGATGTCAAGAGAAGAATATAAGCAGCTGGTTTCCAGGCTGGTAAAAGATTAGGAGGATAAAGAAAAATGGTTTTTTCAAGCCTGACTTTTCTTTACTTTTTTCTTCCGGTAACGCTGGGAGTGTACTATATTTCTCCAAAACGTCTGAAGAATCTTATCCTTCTGCTCAGCGGACTTTTTTTCTATGCGTGGGGAGAACCAAAATATGTGTTTGTAATGATACTTTCAGCGGCTATAGACTATACCGCCGGACGTGTCATGGCGGCAAACGACCATAAAAAAGCAGTCAGGACGATCTGCCTTATCGCCTCCGTCTGTATGAACGTCGGGCTTCTGGCTCTGTTCAAATACAGTTCTTTCTTTGTAAGAAGCGTCAATTCTGCTTTTGGTACTTCAATTGCCGACCCGGGACTTCCGCTGCCTATAGGGATATCTTTTTATACGTTCCAGAGTATGTCCTATACTATAGACCTCTACCGCAGAAAAATAGGCGTCCAAAAAAATATCATCGACTTCATGGCGTATGTGGCGATGTTTCCCCAGATAGTGGCTGGACCTATAGTTACTTATGATAAAGTCGCAGACCAGATGAAAGACCATTCGGTGACCCTTGACCGCCTTTCAGACGGTATAGCGCTGTTCGTCCGTGGACTTGGCAAAAAAGTCCTGCTTGCCAACAATATAGGTATGCTCTGGGATAATGTAAGCTCCACCGACTTTTCGTCCTTGTCCATGGTAACCGCCTGGATAGGCATAATTGCGTTTGCTTTCCAGATATACTTTGATTTTTCGGGATATTCGGATATGGCGGTAGGCCTTGGAAAAATGCTGGGATTCGAGTTCCCGCAGAACTTTGACCTGCCCTATACCGCAAACAGTATCACCGATTTCTGGCGAAGATGGCATATCACCCTGGGGGCTTGGTTTCGTGAATACGTCTATATCCCCCTTGGCGGCAACCGCAAAGGCGTGTCAAGAACAGTGATAAATCTTGCCGTGACCTGGCTGCTTACAGGTCTGTGGCACGGCAGCAGCTGGAATTTCGTGCTGTGGGGCGGATATTTCGGCTTGCTCATAATTATGGAAAAATTCCTCTGGGGAAAATTCCTTGAAAAACTTCCGGGTTTTGTGCGGACTGCCTATACTTTTGTTCTGGTGCTGTTCGGCTGGGTAATGTTTGAGACCGAGACCCTCGGCGATGCGTTCAGATACTTTAAGGCAATGTTTGGTCTTAACAAAATATTCTACGACCGGCAGGCGACCTACCTTATAGTGACCTATGCTGTGATCTTTGTGATATGCGCAGTGGGCTCTTCCGGTCTGCTGAAGAAGATCACCGGAATGTTTTCCGGACTGAGGTTTGATATCAAAGCGGCAGCTGCGCCGTTCGTTCAGGTGGGAATTATGCTGCTGTCAACAGCTTACCTTGTGAACGAATCCTATAATCCGTTCCTGTATTTCAGATTTTAGAGGTGCTGACAATGAAAACAGCTATGAAATATGTGTCCGTGTTGTTGTTTTTTGTAATGATGGCGGTGTTCTTGCTGATAACTATTATCAGACAAAAAGATGAGTTTTCAGAAAACGAGAACCGCAGTTTGGCGCAAGCCCCGAATTTTTCGGTAAGCAGCTTCTTTGATGAGAGCTTTATGAAAGACACTGACAAGTATATTTCTGACCACTTTGCTTTCAGGAACAGCCTTGAGTCAGTAAAACTCAACTCCGATCTGCTTATGGGAAAGAAAGAGGAAAACGGCGTACTTATACTTCATAACAGAATGGTAGAGCCTGTTACAAAGGTGGACAACGATATTGTGAGCGCATCTGTAGAAGCCATCAACCACCTTGCCGAAATAACTGACGCTTCCGTGTATGTAATGATACCTCCTACCGCCGCAGGGGTATATTATGAGGATATACCGAAATATTACCTGAACACAGACCAGAAAAAAGCGATAGACGACATCTACTACAGATTCAGCGATAAGGTGACGACTCTCAACGTTTTTCCGAAACTGTATTCCTCCCGTGACGAGTATGTGTACTACCGAAACGACCACCACTGGACTTCCTACGGCGCATACCTTGCGTATAACGCAGCTATCAGGAAAATGGGGTATAACCCTACGCCGATGAGTTCCTATGATATCGAACACGTCAATTCCAACTTTTATGGAACGTTCAACTCCAGGACGCTGTATAACGGCATAGCTCCCGATATGATAGACGTTTTTCACCCCAAGACCGGCATTGATGCGGCGGAAGTCACCATCGGCGGCGAAAGCTACAACAGTATGTATTTCAGCCAGTATCTGGAAAAGAAAGATAAGTATAGCTTCTATCTGAATAACGCCATGGAACCGATAGTGAACATAAAGACCAATCTTCAGGACGGCGAAAAGCTCCTGGTGATTAAAGACAGCTACGCTCAGTGCTTTATTCCGTTTCTTACTCAGCATTTCAGCGAAATAACCGCCGTTGACCTGCGCAGTATAAGCCCGTTCGATATCAATAATTCCATTGACGCCGACTATTACGACAAGATATTGGTGCTTTACAGTTTTTCGGGATTTGCTTCTGATACCGACCTGAAAAAACTCTCCCTTCTTGAGTAAAAACAGTTGCGGAAAACAGCAAAATATGGTATACTTAAACAGACCGGATTGATCTGTGAAAATAAATAATGAGAGGACTGTTTCAATTGAGTTCGTCATATCTGAATCTGATAGACCTGAACGACTATCCCGTGGCTTTCTGGGACCGCCTGATAGAACTGGGACATAATATCAAGAATGACCCTGAAAAATATTCCCAAAGCTGTAAAGGCAAGATAATGGCGACTTTGTTCTATGAGCCGTCCACCAGAACGCAAATGTCTTTCCAGACGGCTATGATAAGACTTGGCGGAAGTATAATCGGCTTTGACAATCCGTCAACTTCCTCAGTTGCAAAAGGCGAGAACCTTAAAGACACCACCAAAATAGTCAGCAGTTATGCCGATATCCTTGTTATGAGACACCCGGTCGCAGGGGCTGCGAAGGCTGCGGCTCTTACTGCCGACTGCCCGATAATAAACGCAGGCGACGGCGGACACCTCCACCCGACCCAAACGCTTACCGATCTGCTTACCCTCAGAGAGGAAAAGGGCAGCCTTGAAAACCTGACTATCGGTATGTGCGGCGATCTGAAAAACGGCAGGACAGTTCATTCGCTGGTTAAGGCAATGTCTATGTATAAAAACAACAAATTCGTGTTTATTTCCACTGATGCGCTGAAACTGCCGTCTTATATAAAGGACGTGCTGTCGGCGAAAGGTGCGGAATATAAAGAGGTGGAAAGGCTGGAGGACGCTATTGGCGAACTGGACGTTCTCTATATGACCAGGATACAGCGTGAAAGGTTCGCTTCCGAGGAGGAGTACCAGAAGCAGAAAGACGTCTATGTGCTTGACCGCCATAAAATGCTTAAAGCCAAAAAAGACCTGGTGGTGCTCCACCCGCTGCCGAGAGTTGACGAAATAGCCGTGGACGTAGACGACGACCCAAGAGCAAAGTATTTTATACAGGCTAAATATGGGGTCTATGTGAGAATGGCTCTGATACTTACGGTGCTGGAAGGCAAGGAACAGCCTGCACCGCTGCTTTTCGGCAAGGAATACAGGATCTCCTGCCCGAACAGCAAGTGCATAACTAATACCGAAACTTATCTTCCTAAGTCTTTTGTGGGAATAGGCGATAACCTGATCTGTGAGTTTTGCGACGAGCGGACTCTCATGCTCTGACCCCTCCTGAACAGAAACCGTTTATTTCTGTAATTAGTATCTTACCGTTAATTAATGCGTAAAAAATTCATAAAATTATCCTTGCGTTTTGAACTGTAACATGGTATAATTATTACAGACCGATAACAAAAGTGACGGCGGTTGTTACTTTTTGCCGCAAAAGCTTGCTATCTGCGCTTTTTTGCAAAAGGTTCTGAGAAATAGGCTGCCAAACGTGTTTTGGAATGTTCCTGTCGGTTATTATGTTTAAAACGAAGGATAATTTTATGAAAATAGATAATGAAACTGAAAAGCCCTCAAAAGGCTATACGATCTGCTGGGATAAGGTGTTTGTCGCAGCGGCAATATTAATTGTGGTAATAGTCGGCGTGATATCTCTGATAGTCTTTTTGGCGTCAGGGTCTGACAGCGAAGAAGCTCCGGCTGATACGGTGGAAGTTCCGCTGGAAGTCCCCGGCTTTGCAAACAGACCCTCCAACGATAACGCTGAAGAGGATAAAAGCGTTCCTGTGAAAACGATGAAAGTTGTCATAGACGCAGGACACGGCGGAGAGGACGGCGGAAGTACCGACAGCAGCGAAGAAAGAATAGAGAAAGACGATAACCTGAGACTTTCTCAGGCGGTCAAAAAAGAACTTGAAGAACTTGGCGTGGAAGTTGTGATGACCAGGGATTCCGATGAGTTCGTTTCGCTGGACGACAGGTGCAAGATCGCAAACGACTCAAAAGCAGACCTGTTTGTTTCGCTGCATAGGAACAGCGCCGAGGTGGGAAACGGCGTTGAGATATGGGTATCTAAGAAGAAGCCGAAAGAGGATACGCTCTTAGCTCAGAATATTATGGACGCTTTGAAAGAAGTGGGCATTTCCGAGGACAGGGAAGTGCAGTTCGGATATATAGGTCACCCCACTTACGACTATCAGGTCAATATGGATACTTTGATGCCTAGCTGCCTTGTGGAAATGGGATTTATGACCAGCAGCAAAGACAACAAGCTGTTTGATAAGAACTTTGACGAATATGCCGCAGCCATCGCCCAGGCAATATTCGATACCGGCGAACAACTGGGTATCATGTGATAAATTTAAAATCAATGCCCTGAGCGGTATATAAAGCCGCTTGGGGCATAAGTTGTTTTAAAGGGAAAATAGCGTTTGCTTTAAGAAAAACTGACCGTTTGCTTTTTATCTGATAATAATGCTTGACTTTTTTCAATAATATGGTACAATATGAAATAGAGTTTATTTACCAGACATGAGGAGATACAGATATGAAGAATGATTTTGAATATCTCTGGACAGATAAAAAAAGAACGCTGTTCGGACTTCCGCTTTCGTTTACCAGATATTTTCTTACCACCGAAAAGCTTATTACCAGAAAAGGCTTTCTTACCATTGAAGAGGACGAGTGCGAGATCTATAGAGTTACCGATAAAAAACTGAAACTTCCGTTTTTTCAGCGACTGTTCAAATGCGGAACTATCATCGTTACTGTAAAAGACGTTGATACGCCCGTAAAGGAACTGGTCTCCATCAAGAACCCCCGTGCTGTGATGAGCCTCATCGACAAGCAGGTAAATCTACAACGGGATAAGTACAATATCCGCGGAAGAGACATGGTGGGTACAGGTCACTGCTTCAATGAAGATAATATGGACGATGGCGACGAAGATATGTAACAGATAAGGCAGGCTCTACCTGCCTTTTGTTTTTGCAGGGGGAATTTGATTGTTTTCACTGGAATATTTTATGGGGCTGAAGTCCTCATGGGAAGCGCTGAAAGACCTGGGCTTGCCGGTGCTGGTCTACGGCATGGGCGACGGCTGCGTGAAACTGCTCAGACAGTTTGAAGCCTTTGGGATCAAGGAGTCCGGGATATTTGCAAGCGATGAGTTCGTCAGGGGACATTCGTTTATGGGACATAAAGTGCTGACTCTTTCCCAGGCGGAAGAACAGTTCGGGGAATTTGCCATAGCAGTAGCTTTCGGGGCTGGATATAAAAGCCTGATGGATAAGCTTGACGATATCTCCAAAAAGCATAAACTGCTGCTGCCGGATACCGCTGTGGTCGGCGGTGAACCTTTTACAAAAGAGTATCTTAAAGAAAACGCCGCAGATGCGGCAAAAGTCTGGGAACTGCTGGCTGACGAGCAGTCAAGGCTGGTCTTTGAAAACGTCCTTGCCTATAAGATAACCGGTGAACTGCACTATCTCAGGGATTGCGAATCGTCGCCGGAAGAAGCTTACCGGACGATAGTGAAGCCTGAAAACTGCCGGACTTATGTGGATCTTGGCGCTTATAACGGCGATACTGTCAGGGAGTATATCCAAAACGGCGGAAAGGACAGCGGTATAATTGCCGTAGAACCTGACCCCGGCAATTTCAGAAAACTGTCGGCTTATGCGTCTGAACTTTCCGGCTGCGAGTGCGTGAACGCTGCCGCCTGGAACTGCTGCGGTGAGGTCAGCTTTACTTCCGGCGGCGGAAGAATGGGCAGGGTAGTAAAAAGCGGAAAACCCGTCCGCTGTGTGACGGTAGACGGGCTTTTGTCCGGAAAGCCGGCAGATCATATAAAGTACGACGTGGAGGGCGCAGAAAGCAAGGCTCTTGAAGGCACAAGTGAGACCATCAGAAAGTATTCTCCGACCCTGTGCGTAGCCGTTTACCACAGACTGGAGGATATGTTCGCTCTGCCGCTGCAAATATACGAGCTTCAGCCGGAGTATAAGTTTTATTTGCGCCATTATCCGTATTATCCTGCGTGGGAAACAAATCTTTTCTGCAAGAAATAACAAAAAGCCGCCCGATAACGAGCGGCTTTGTTACTATTGTGAGAAATATTATCCCAGTTCAGCAAAATACTTGATGGTTCTTACCATCTGGCTGGTGTAGGAGTTCTCATTGTCATACCAGGAAACTACCTGTACTTCGTACAGATCGTCAGCTATCTTAGCGACCATAGTCTGGGTAGCGTCAAACAGAGAACCATATTTCATTCCGATAACGTCGGAAGAAACGATAGGATCCTCGTTGTAGCCGTAAGACTCGGAAGAAGCAGCTTTCATTGCAGCGTTGATGCTCTCCTTGGTGATGTCTGTGCCTTTAACAACAGCGGTAAGAATGGTGGTAGAACCTGTAGGAACAGGAACTCTCTGAGCAGAACCGATGAGCTTGCCGTTCAGTTCAGGGATAACCAGTCCGATAGCCTTAGCAGCGCCGGTAGAGTTAGGAACGATGTTAGCAGCTCCTGCTCTTGCTCTTCTCATG
>CANRLY010000045.1 GCA_947631585.1 uncultured Clostridia bacterium | reverse complement strand
TAAATTTCCCCAATAAGCCCCCCTGCGTCATCATGATGTGCGGACTCCAGGGCTGCGGTAAAACTACCCATTCCGCCAAGCTTGCCAAGCATTTCAAGGCAATGGGAAAACGCCCGCTGCTGGTAGCTTGCGATATATACCGCCCTGCGGCGATAGAGCAGTTGAAGATAGTCGGTGCAAAAGCCGACGTCCCCGTGTTTGAAATGGGTCAGACCGACCCCAGGAAGATAGCAAAAGAAGCCGTCCGCCACGCAAAGGACTACGGCAACGACCTTGTTATCCTCGATACCGCCGGACGTCTCCATATAGACGAAGAACTGATGGACGAGCTGAAAGATATCAAGAAGATAGCCGAACCTGACGAGATAATGCTGGTGGTAGACGCCATGACCGGACAGGACGCTGTGAATATCGCCGAAAGCTTCGACCAGGCGCTGGGTATAGACGGCGTGCTGCTCACCAAGCTTGATTCGGATACCCGCGGAGGAGCTGCGCTGTCGGTTCTTGCCGCAACAGGAAAGCCAATCAAGTTTGTGGGTACCGGCGAAAAGCTTGACGAGTTCGAGCCGTTCCACCCTGAGCGTATGGCGTCCAGGATACTGGGAATGGGCGATGTGCTCACCCTTATAGAAAAAGCTCAGGCTACCATTGACGAGGAGGAAGCCAAGAAGCTTGCCGGCAAGATGAAGGATAAAGGTTTTGACCTTAACGACCTTCTCACCCAGATGAAGCAGATCCACAAAATGGGTTCTATCAAATCTATAATCGGCATGATACCCGGTCTGGGCAGCCAGGCAGGAGATATCGACGAAGAAGCCGGCGAAAAGCAGATGCGCAAAACGGAAGCCATGATACTTTCCATGACTCCCAAGGAGAGGGAGAAGCCCTCCATCATAAACCCCCAGCGCAAACGCAGGATCGCCGCCGGAAGCGGCACTCGTGTGGAGGACGTCAACCGCCTGCTGAAGCAGTTCGAGCAGATGCAGAAGATGATGAAGCAATTCGGCATTACCGGCAGCGGAAAGCGCAAAGGTAGTATGCGCACGGCAATGTCCATGATGCGCAGCATGAAAAAAGGCGGCGGCTTCCCAATGTAAGCTTTGCTTCCCAATGTAAGCTATCGCTTCCATGTAAGCGGCGGTTCCCCAATGGTAAGCGGACTCCCCAATGGTAAGCGGCGAATATCCCTATTTCCCAAAAACCCAAAGCAAGCAGACCGAAACTAACAGCTTCGGTTTGACATAAAGAAAAAATCATATGGAGGTGAATATATATGGCAGTAAAGATCAGACTCAGAAGAATGGGCGCAAAGAAAGCTCCTTTTTACCGTCTGGTGGTAGCTGATTCCAGATATCCCAGAGACGGACGTTTCATCGAGGAGATCGGATACTACGACCCCACCAAAGATCCTGTAGTTGTCAGCATTGACGCAGAAAAAGCCAAGTCATGGATAGCTAAAGGCGCACAGCCTACCGACACGGTCAAAGCCCTGTTCAAGAAGAACAACGTTCTTTGATAAAAAGATCGGAAAGGCTTGACAGAAAGGAGTAGCGATTAATATGGAAGAACTGCTTAAAGTAATTGTTTCAGAGCTTGTTCAAGACAAAGATTCGGTTCAGATAACGGTTGACGAGCCAAATGAGGAAGGCGTTGTAGTATATCATCTTCACGTCGCTGCCGAGGACATGGGCAGAGTCATTGGCAAGCAGGGCAGGATCGCTAAAGCGATACGCACGGTAATGCGTGCCGGCGCAGCAAGAATAAACCAGAAAATAATGGTGGAGATCGAATAACGACCAGGCAGAACCTTCGGGTTCTGTTTTTTTGGGGTAAAAATTATTAATTTTATGTAAACAATCCCCTGTGCGGCTTGTGTTCCGGCGAAAAATTTGGTATAATAATCAAGCGGCTTCGGAAGAGGAGCCAAAGAATGGGGCATAGCCAAGCGGTAAGGCACTGGATTCTGATTCCAGCATTCCCAAGGTTCGAATCCTTGTGCCCCAGCCAAATGCTTGCGAAGCAAGCATGAAGAAATCGCATCGTCGCCATATATCGTGGCGACGATTTTCTTTTTATAAAAAGAAAATTCTGCGATTCTTCTATTAGCGAAGATACTTTCATTAGCGTGCAATTCTAACCGCCATATATCGTGGCGGAAATTTTCTTTTCAAGAAAAGAAAATCCTGAAATTCTTCTATTCGGGAACTATTACCCAGTGTGAAATTTATTTCTGGCATAAATCGTGCCGGAATTTTTTTATCTGGGAACTACCACCCTACCTGAAATTTATATTCGGCAACTGCCCCACGCTCCAAACGCAACCACCAGTTCCAACCAATTCCCATAATCCCCCACGCCGCTCCCCTTCGCCAATATTTTAACCACCCCCAATCCGCAAACAAACATTCTCCCCACCGCAGCCTCCGAAACAGCCCACAATCCAGTACACCTGCAACCGACTACCCCAACGTCCCACTTCCCCACAACAGCGCCTAAACAGTCCGCAAATTCGTACACCGCAACCAATCACCCCCCGCTCCCCCACAGCCATCAGTCCCCAACAACCCCCTAATCCCCACGCCATACCCATATCCGCCGACATTGGAAACCGCCCTGTCCGCAGGCAAGACCCCCACCGCAGCGCCTAAACAGTCCACTATTCCGTACATCTGCAACCAGCGCCAACCGCCCCACTTTTCCCACAAACGCCCGTCCGCAGACATACTCCCCACCGCCGAAACAGTCCGCAAATTTGTACACTTACAATATTCTCAAAAACAGAACCACCCTGCCGGGTCAAGACCAACAGGGTGGTTTTTTGTACTATTTTAATTTACTCCGGCTTCTGAGCCGTTTGAGCCGTTTGCGCCTTTTGAGCCGCCGCAAGCAGCCGCCAAAAGACCACGCAGGCAAGTCCGCCTGCCAGCCCGATCAGGAAAAACAGCATCGCCGCTCCCGAACCTTTTTCGCTGCCAAACAGCAAAACCGCCGGACTTCCGGCTTTTTGCGAAGCCATGAACGGCTCGAACACCTTGTCCACAAGCGCACCGCCAAGTAAAGTTCCTGCCGGAATTGTAAAAAACTGCAAGGTGTTCCGGCAAGAAAACACTCTCCCCTGCATATTCACCGGTATCTCACGCCTGAAAATCACGTCCATGTTTGCGTTCATGAACGGTATGACCGCCCAGTCAAGGACAGCTCCAACGCACCATATCGGCGTTTTTCCGAATGCCAGGAGAAAATTTTCTCCGCACATGGAAATAAATACCGACACGACTATTGCCCTTACCCGATCTTTGGGCGCAGGAAGAAAGGCGGTCACAACGCTTCCCACCAAGGCAGCCAAGCCCACGAAAGTGTTGACCATTCCCAGCGCCTTTTCACCTCCGGCGCTTTTTGAGAGCAGCATTGCAGGAAGCGCCGCATCATACGCCGAAGCCGCCAGGTTTATGCAAGCCAGGAACAGTATCAGACCTGACACAAGGCGGTTTCCCCTCAGCCATTTAAGGCCGTCCGCAGCGTCTTTCAATACGCTGGTTTTTTCTTCTTTGCGGCTTTGCTCCGGGATTTTCACAAACAGCAGAAGCGTCAGAAAGGCGATAAGGAAAGTTCCCAGGTCTATTGCGATAACTGCGCCGATCCCTGCCAAAGCGAAAACTGCCGTTGCGATAACAGGTGTAAGAATAGTATTCAGCGACTGTGAAAAAGACCTCATACTGCTGGTTTTCTGGTAGTATTCCTGTGGAATGAGCAGTGTTGCGGCGACCTCTCCTGCCGGCTGCTGGACGGTGTTCATCAGTCCGTTTAGAGCGTTTATCAGGTAAAGGTGCCAGGGCAGCAGCGCATTAGTTTTGATAAGGATAAAAACCGCCGCCGTGCTCATAGCCGCAAACAGATCGCACAAGAGCATAGTTGTTTTCTTGTTCCATTTGTCGCTCAAAGCCCCTGCAAAAATGCTCATCGCCACATACGGCAGGTAAGAGCAGACGGACAGCAGAGCGGTTTTCAGCGCCGAACCGCTGTTCAGGTAAAGCCACAGGACCAATGCGTAGCTTGTCATAGAGCTTCCCAGCGACGAAAGCGACTGAGTGCTCCAGAGTAAAATATAAGTTTTCAGTTTTCTGAACATAAAGCTTTGCTCCTTTTTAAATATAGTATTGCCAGGAATGCAAAGCCTGAGGACTAAAAGTTTATCCTCCACACAGCGTCCTCAAACTCTGCATGGAGCTTTTACATTGATAAGAAGCATTTGATCCGCCTCCTTTCTCAGTTAGTTGCGTGCTGCGGCTCGCCGCCCCTCGCAGCGGAGCTGAAAGCTCCGCTTACCCGCCGCCGTGGGGCAAGCCCCACGGCGGCAGTCCGGCGCAGCCGGCCGCAGAGCGGCGGCTGCGCCTGCGAGGGGCGGCGTGGGACTCCCACCGAGCAGCTGCTAAAACTTGACAAATTAAAAAAGTAAAAGTATAATTTACACAAGATCAATTTTGTGTAAGGAGGAATAACTATGAAAATATTGCTTGTGGGCGGTACTGGAACTATCAGTATGGCGATCACAAAACTGCTTGCCAAACGGGGCGAGGAAGTGTGGCTGCTCAACCGTGGAAACAGAAACACAGAACTTCCCGATAACGTGTCCTTTATCAGCGCCGACGTCAATAACGAACAGGAAACCGAAAACGCCCTTTCGGGAACCGCCTTCGACTGCGTCTGCGAATTTATCGGATTTACCCCAGAACAGATCGAAAGAGACTTCCGCCTGTTCGGCAAAAGAACAAAACAGTTCGTGTTCGTAAGCTCGGCATCGGCTTACCATAAACCGGTGCGCTCTTTTACCATAACCGAAGGTACTACCCTGGCTAACCCCTATTGGGAATATTCCAGAAATAAGATCGCCTGCGAAGAACTTCTCTTTAAACATTACCGTGAGGACGGCTTCCCGGTAACTGTCGTGAGACCTAGCCATACCTATGACGAACGCTCCGTTCCGCTTGGCGTCCACGGTAAAAACGGCAGCTGGCAGGTGGTAAAACGTATGCTGGAAAATAAACCCGTCATTATCCACGGGGACGGCTCGTCTCTCTGGACTATGACCCATAACAGCGACTTCGCAAAAGGCTTCTGCGGCTTGCTGGGAAACCCCCACGCTATCGGCGAAGCCTTCCAGATAACCAGCGACGAATCGCTTACCTGGGACCAGATCTACCAGTGTATCGCAGACGCCCTTGGCGTAAAACTCCACGCCGTCCATGTGTCGTCGGAGTTCCTCGCAGCCGTGAGCGACTATGACTTTACAGGCAGCCTTATCGGAGATAAAGCTTGCTCAGTGGTTTTCGATAACTCAAAACTTAAAGCCGCCGTCCCCGAATTTAAAGCAACTGTGAGATTTGAACAGGGAGTAAGACAAACTGTCGAATATGTCCTCTCCCACCCGGAACTGCAAATCAGCGACCCGGAATTTGACAACTGGTGCGATAAGGTCATATCAGCACTTGAAAAAGCTAAAAAGGAGATAAGAGAAAATGGTTGACGTAAAAGGAAAATGGGCGCTCGTTACAGGCGCAGCAAGAGGTATCGGCAAGCTTGCCGCAGAATTTATGGCAGAAAAAGGCTGTAATATCATAGTTCAGAGCAGAACTGTGCAAGCGTCTGAAAAGACCGCCGCCGAACTTGAAAAATTTGGCGTAAAAACACTTTCGGCGGCTGCCGAATTCACCGACCTGACATCGGTCAGAAAAATGCTGGAGGAAATAGACGCTTCCGGTATCACACCGGATATCATACTCAATAACGCAGGAATGCAGGTGGCTTATAGAACGGATTATTGCTCCACTCCCGCCGAAGATTACGAAAAAAGCTTCCTGATAAATACGATCTCACCTATGATGATCTGCTACCATTTTCTTCCGGGAATGATCGAAAGGGGCTTCGGCAGAATAGTAAATACCACCAGCGGCATACGCCTTGAGCCGGAGCAGGCAGGCTACTCCGCAAGCAAAGCCGCTCTAGATAAGGTAACTATAGATATCGGCTCGAAACTCAACGGCAGCGACGTGATGATAAACCTTACCGACCCGGGCTGGTGCAGGACCGACCTTGGCGGACCTCACGCACCAAACGCACCTGAAAGCGCACTTCCCGGAGTAGTAGTGGGAGCGTTCGTTGACGATAAGAAGTCGGGAAGATTTTTCGGCGCAGGGCTTTTCTACGATATGACTTTGGAAGCCGCAGTGGAAAAAGCTGAAAGCCTGCCTGCGCCCTACTAAACATAGCGCAAAGATAGCCCACCCCCTCGGCGGCTTCGCCGCCACTCCCCCTCCTGCCGGAGGGGGAGCCCCCAACTTCACCGAAAAACTAAAACTCCAGTGAGCAAAGGAAAAGCGCAGACCAGGGGCAAAACACCCCCTCGGCGGCTTCGCCGCCGCTCCCCCTCCTGCCGGAGGGGGAGCCCCCAACTTCACCGAAAAACTAAAACTCAGGTGAGCAAAGGAAAATCGCAGACCGGGGGCAAGCCACCCCCTCGGCGGCTTCGCCGCCGCTCCCCCTCCCATCGGAGGGGGAGTCCCACAACTCCACCGAAAAACCAAACCCCAGAGAGCAAAGGAAAAATCGCAGACCAGGGGGGCAACCCACCCCCTCGGCGGCTTCGCCGCCACTCCCCCTCCCATCGGAGGGGGAGTCCCCAACTTCACCGAAAAACCAAAACTCCGGTGAGTAAAAACTGTACGACAATTTCGCCCCGATACCTCACTTTTTCGAGGAACGGGGCGATTTTTTTCATTTGTTATTTGCCTGCATTCGCCATGAGCGGATTGGCGTCCAGTATCTCCTTGCGAACCTCCGGGTCTATCTCTAGTATCGGCTCAGGCTGCGGCCGCCCGGTGTAGTAACCCTGTATGTAGTCAACGCCAAAATCTATCACCGTGCGCAGCTCGTCGTATGTCTCCACACCCTCCGCCAAAGTTTTTACTCCGTTTAATTTGGCAAAATCAATGGTGTTTCGCACAAACATCTGCTTGTTCACATCACGGTGAATGTTCTCTATGAGAAACCTGTCTATCTTGATAATGTGCGGATTGTACCGCAGCAGATTCACAATGTTTGAATGACCTGTGCCGTAATCGTCTATGGCTATCTGCGTGTCGCTGCCTTTTCCGCCAAAACTCTTTATGTGGTCCAGCTCTTCGTCTGAAATGCTGTCCTGCTCGGTTATCTCAAAGACAAAAAATCTCATGAATCCGGCGTATCGCCCTACCAGCTCGTTCATGTCGTCCGCTTTGAGGAAGTACCCCGGTATGGAGTTTATAAAGACTTTCTTTCCGCCAAAAGCCTCCGTCTCCGAAGCGTACCTCTCCATTACGTTGAACATGGTCGCTTTCTCCACTTCGTATAACCGCTTGTATGACTTGGCAGTTTTCAGTATCTGCACCGGATCCATACCAATGTTGGAATCGGTCCTCATCAGCGCTTCGTATGCATATATCTCGCCGTTCTTGGCGTTTACTATGGGCTGGAAATAGTATAGGAACAAATTCCTCTCAAGCAGAGTGTTGAACACCTCGTAGAAATCCGCCACGCTGTCGTTTTCTTTTACGGCATCGCCCATGCCGTTCTTTATCCTGCTGGCGTAAAGCTCTATGCTTGCAAGCTTGGTGTAATCGGAAAGCGTTCCTTTCCAGCCGGGATCAACTACCGTGCAGCCGCAGTTCACCTCTATGTAATACTCCTTGCCGCTGCTGTTGTTGTAATTTTCAATGTTGGTGAAAAACATAGAAGTGGCGTTGTTGATGACCGTTGCTATCTCCTTGTCGCCGTTGTAGTAATTCACCACGATGAATTCATTTTCAGCCACATGAGCTATGTATGTGTTCTCAGGATTCGCCATCTTCAGCGTTTCCGCCACCAGACATAAAGTTTCCTCGATGTCCTGCATACCGTAGTTTTCGTAAATGTACTTGTACTTTGGCAGCATATAAAGCGAAACTGTTATCACTTTCTTGTGGTTTTCCTCGTTGGCGGAAAATTCCTCGAACCACTTGTTTGCGCCTATACGCTTTGGAAGCTCAGTGATCGGATTTACTAAAGAAGCATTTTCTATCCTCAGCCTCATGAACTTCTGTTTCAGATAGTTTATAGCCGAATTCAACGCAATGTTCGTGACTTTGGCTATCCTGTTGAGCTGATGTGCGCAGTTCATCAGGTCGTCCGTCTTTATGGCATAGTAACCGCACTCCTGCCCCGATGTGAACACAGAAGTTATCACATATGCGCTGTCGTCAGCCGCCCACTTGTCCAGGTCGGGAACTATCTGTCCGCAGCTTATCTGAGAAAGCATCTTCACTTCCTTGTCGGTGCGGTGAGGTATCACCACCATCTTGTCAAGCTGCAAAGCCCCTCCGCCGCTGATCTCTGTGGTGATGGAATTGGTAATTATATTTGACTTTAAACATATGTAAGACCCCGGCAGAACGCACCTTGTCAGCAAGCCGCTGAGTTCGTTCAGGTCGGTGGACTCCACCAGCATATCCAGCCATGAGAACATATACGTCTCGTGGCTCTCTATCCCCTGCATAAGGTAAAACAGATAGCTTGCCTCCGTCTCCCTGCTGTAAGGCACTACCGGACAGCCGCAGGAATGTGCCACCGCCGGCAGATACCGCTCATGCAGCACACCGGAGATATCCTTTCCGTCAAACGCCCTGCGTATGGAATCCACACAAAGCTGCGCCAGCTGATCGCTGTCCTCCCGACAGGTAGTCAGCCTTGGGTGGAAGTAGTTTGCGTCAGGCACTCCGTCAAACCCGATGACCGCCACGTCCTCCGGCACGTTGTACCCCATGCTCTGGAGCTTTTCGCACACAGCGATAGCCATGTAGTCGTTAGCGCAGATAAACGCCTGCGGCACTCCGCCCCTTTTTGCAACGACTTGCTCCACCGCCTCCTGTGCAGGTCCCGACCAGTAGTCTCCGTAAGCCAGCATATCCTCCGCCGAAAACTCCAGCCCGTTTTCCTCCAGCACTTCCTTGTAGCACTGTATCCTTATCTGTGAATTAACATCGTTCTCTTTAAGCCCTGCTATAAAGAAAGTATCCTTGCAGCCGTGGTCGCAGATAATATGCCTTATGACCTCCTTGTAAGCTTCCCGATACTCCTTGGTTATGCAGCAAAAGCCCTCTCTTTCTGCGTCCACCAGCACCACTGGCACGCCTTTGCTTTTGGCGTCGTCGGCAATTTCTTCCCATACGCTGCTGTTGCAGAAATTGTCCGTCAGGATAATAAGCGCATCGACCAGATCATAGTTTATCACACCGTAGACAGACTTCGCCCCTTTGTCGTAAACATCGTTGTTGTAGAAATCCACCACGCTGTTAAATACCATGAGCTTTATATTGTATTTCAGCAAAGCTGCTTTTATCTTGTTCACAAGATCGGCTCTTGTCCGCTTATGGACCATAGTCAGACACAGCCCGACTACCTTTCTTCCGCCAATCACCTGAAAGACCTCCCTTTCTCAGTTTTTCGTCTGTCAGCGCCGGTATCACATCACGTCCAGCGCCAGTTCCCCGTCCCTGACGGTAAGTCCTGCGGCGGAGATACTGTTGTCCGAGTCGATAAGCGCCGAAGCTATCTTATCTTCCACCTCGTTCCTGATAACGTGCCGTATATCCCTTGCGCCCAGTTTCTTTCCGAAAGCCTTTTCAGCTATCAGCCTGCACGCCTCCTGGTCGTATTCAAATCTTATGAGCTTCTCCTGAAGCGGCTGTTTCATCTCGTCCAGCATAAGAGCGGCTATCTTGGCGTAATCCTCCTTAGTCAGCGGATCAAACACCACTATCTCGTCCACTCTTCCCAGAAATTCCGGTCTGAGAAATTCCCTCAGCGCTTTCATCGCCTTGTCCCTGGAGATATCCCCCTCGGTCTTGTTGAATCCCACGCCTGTGTCCTTGTCGTTAGAGCCGGCGTTAGAGGTCATGACTATCACCGTGTTCTCAAAAGACACGCTTCTGCCCTGGGCGTCGTTTATCCTTCCCTCGTCCAGTATCTGCAAAAGAATATTCATCACGTCCGGGTGAGCCTTTTCTATCTCGTCAAACAGCACCACAGAGTAAGGTCTCCGCCTTACCTTTTCGGTAAGCTGACCTGCCTCGTCATAGCCCACATATCCCGGAGGAGAACCTATCAGCCGTGCAACGCTGTGCTTTTCCATATACTCCGACATATCCACTCTGATTATCGGTACGGTAGCGTCAAACAGCTCCTCTCCCAGCACCTTTACCAGTTCGGTCTTTCCCACTCCCGTAGGACCTACGAAAATAAACGATGCCGGACGTCTCCGCTTGCTCAGCTGCACCCTTGCCCTTTTTATCGCCTTGGAAACGGCGTCCACCGCCTTTTCCTGACCGATTATCCTTTTTTCCAGAGCAGCCCTGATGTTCCTTATCTTAACGAACTCCGTCTCCACTATCTTGTTAGCCGGTATGCCGGTCCACAGCTCTATCACCTGAGAAAGATCCTCCGGCGTGACTTTCAGCTTGCTTACTATCTCCTCCAGCTCCTCCAGAGAATTGGTTATCCTGCTGATCTCAGATTTTTCTTTTGCAAGCTCTTCGTAGTCCGGCTCTTCTTTGGACTCCAGCTCCAGTTCCTTTTTCTCGTGCAGCTGAAGTTCGTCCAGCAGCTTTTCATGTTCTTCCAGTTCCTTGCTTCTAATGGAAGCGCAGGCGCAGGCTTCGTCCAGCAGGTCTATCGCCTTATCCGGCAGGAACCTGTCGTTTATATACCTTTCCGAAAGCACAGCGCACATTCTCAGGGTCTCGTCGTCTATCTTCACCCGATGGTGGTTCTCATAATACTGTCTTATGCCGTTGAGTATCTGAATGGTATCCTCCACGGTAGGTTCAGCCACCGTCACCGGCTGGAATCTTCTTTCCAGCGCAGAATCCTTCTCGATATACTTTCTGTACTCCTTGAAAGTCGTTGCCCCGATGACCTGCACTTCTCCCCTTGAAAGGGCGGGTTTCAGGATATTTGCGGCGTTCATAGTCCCCTCGGCGTCGCCTGTTCCCACCAGATTATGCACCTCGTCGATAAACAGTATGACATTCCCCAGCGACTTTACTTCTTCCACCAGACCTTTTACCCTGCTCTCGAATTGTCCCCTGAACTGAGTACCTGCCACCAGGGCGGTCAAGTCCAGCAGATAGACCTCCTTGTTCCTTATATGGAAAGGCACCTGACCTGCCACTATCTTCTGAGCGATACCCTCGGCGATGGCGGTCTTTCCAACGCCCGGTTCGCCGATAAGGCAGGGGTTGTTTTTCTGCCGCCTGGAAAGTATCTGTATAACTCTGGCTATCTCCCTGTCCCTGCCGATGATATTATCCAGTTTTCCGTCTCTTGCCCTCTGGGTAAGGTTGGTGCAGTAGTTATCAAGATATCTGAGCTTCTTTTTCTTGTCCTTGTCCCTGGGCATTTTTTCGGAAGCCTGACCCGGTCTGTTAAAGGGTATCTCTCCGCTGTCACGGGGGTCTTTCGGAGGGTTGCTGTTCCCGAAAATGCTGCTGAGGAAATTCGGCAAAGGTGCGCTTCCCCCCAGTTCAAAGTCGTCGCCGTCGGTTATTTCCATGAGCTGATCGGTCATGGTGTCGATCTCATCTTCGCTCATTCCGGCGGACTTGAGCATTTCGTCCACCTGAGATATACCCAGTTCTCTTGCGCATTTCAGGCAATAGCCTTCGTTTCTCTTTTCATTGCCCTGCATGGCGGTAACGAACACCACCGCAGGACGTTTTTTGCATCTGGTACACATTATCATAAGCAGTCACCGGACCTCCACAAGTGTAAAGGTCCTCTCCTTTCCATTCGTGCATTTACCCATACTTGCGGTCAGATAAGCCGCAGGTCATTCAGCATTTGGTATATAAATTTAAATATCGTAGTTT
>CANRLY010000044.1 GCA_947631585.1 uncultured Clostridia bacterium | reverse complement strand
GATGGCGTATTGCGAGGCGCTCGCCGCGGATCGCCCGAACGTCACCTTCCACCGCAATGAGGGGAACCTCGGCTGCGCGTGGAACTTCATGGAGATGCTCTACGGCGCGGACCCGGAGGCCCACGACTACTTCGCCTTCGCGGACCAGGACGACCGCTGGCATCCCGGCAAGCTCGCCAGGGCGGTCGCGAGGCTCCGCGAGACCGGCGCCGCCCTCTACTACGGGGGCGCCCGGGACGTCGACCTGCGCACGGGCGAGACGACGCCCGATATCAGCTGCTCCTTCCAAGGCGCCGAGGGCGACATCGGAGCCTGCCTCGTCATGAACTGGGCGCTCGGCTGCACGATGGTCCTCACCCCGGAGCTGGTGCGGAGGCTTCAGGAGCGCCGACCGGCGGAGCTGCCCCGCTACCACGACAATTGGGTCCATGAGGTGGCCCTCGCCACCATGACCACGGCGCCGGACCTCGGGACCATCGTCATGGACCACGTGCGCACCGGCGAGAACGAGTCGGGACACACCCAGCTCGATCGCCTCGACCTCCAGCGCCGGCGAGTGCAGATCCACCACCTCCGCCAAAGCGTACCTTGCCGGGTGTGAGGACATATCCTTTTCGGGGTTTTCAGCTTTCAGCTTTTCATAATACGCCTTTGCCGTGGCAAGGGAGTGGTTCCCATCGCCCATAGCGTAGACCAGCGGCTGCTTTCCGGCGATACCGTACTTTTTGTCAAAAGCCTGCTTATCTCCCAAAGCTTCCAAAGCCTGCTGGATCTCTCCGGCAGTCTCCTTATCCACCAGCCAGCCGGATATCTTCCCGCCGCCCTGCATAAGCTCAAACTCATACAGCTTTTCAAATTTATCCTTTTTGTTCTCCAGCGGCTCTATGACCGTTTTCTCCCCATCGTCAATGAGTATCATTATATGAGGAAGCTCCATCTCAGCCCCCTCCCTGACCTTTATCCTGGGAGGTATCCTTTCCACCACAGTAGCCTCCGTCGCCCTCACCGGCGACTGCGACCCTTTGGAGTAGTCGTACATTTCCAGATCAACAGCCCCCACGATACCGGCTCTCATCTTTCCGTCCGACTGAACTCTTTCCACATACACAAAAGAATCCTTTACTTCCCTGAAAAGCCCTGCTTCCAGGTATTTTTTCATATTTTCGTGTATCTGAGAAATACGCTTGTCAACGTCCTCCGCTTCCAGCCACACTTCCGGAAGTATCAGTCTCAGCGCAGAGGGCTTATCCCCTGCAAGTTTTTCGGTCTCTTCCCAGTATTCCGGCTGTGACGTGAACTGGTCGCAAGCCACCACCGCCCACGCCGACAGATCTTCCGTCTGCGGTATGAGCATATCCGCCGCAGAAAACGCAGCTGCCATATCAAATACCTCCCTTTCAGGAATTAGTCATCAGCTCAGGTTTGCGCCGCAGCATTTCTTGTACTTCTTGCCGCTTCCGCAGGGGCAGGGGTCGTTCCTGCCAATTTTCTTGCCTACCGTTCTTCCGCCTTTAAGCGAACTGTCCGCCTTGACCGGGTCTGCTTTCAGAACCTGTTCTCTTTTAGGCGGCTCGTTTTTCTGGACTTTCACGGTAAACATCATTCTCACCGTATCTTCGCAGATAGAAGCCACCATAGCGTCGAACATATCGAATCCCTCTATACGGTATTCCACCACCGGGTTTCTCTGACCGTAAGACCGCAGAGCGATACCTTTTTTCAGTTCGTCCATATCGTCGATATGAGCCATCCACTTGGTATCCACCACTTTCAGCAGCACGACTCTTTCCACTTCTCTGAGCACTTCGGGAGTCATCTGCTCTTCTCTGAACTTATACACCTTCATTGCCCTGTCGGTAAGTTTTCTGATGATATCCGCCTTTGTGATCTCGTTCAGTTCCTTGACTGAATACCTGAAATCCACATCGGTCGTGAGCAGTCCCCTGAAAGCGTCCCTCAGACCGTCAAGATTCCAGTTGTCGTGGATATCGTCGTCCAGCAGGTAAGCGTTGACGGTATTTGCCACATAGTCCTTTATCATCTTGATGATATGGTCGTGGACGTCGTTTCCGTCTATGACCTGATTCCTCTGACCGTAGATTATTTCCCTCTGGGTATTCATTACGTCGTCGTAATTCAAAACGTTCTTTCTTATATTGAAGTTTCTGCCTTCTATCTTCTTCTGGGACTGTTCTATGACTTTTGCCAGCATTTTTGCCTGTATGGGCATATTTTCGTCAACTTTAAGGGCGTTCATCATGCCGGTTACTCTGTCTCCGCCGAAAAGTCTCATCAGGTCGTCCTCCAGCGACAGGTAGAACAGGCTTTCTCCCGGGTCTCCCTGACGGCCGGAACGACCTCTCAGCTGATTGTCTATACGTCTTGACTCATGTCTTTCAGTTCCCACGATAAACAAACCGCCGGCTTCCTTTACTGCCACAGCCTTTTCGCTTACTTCCTTATTGAACTTATCCAGCAGTTCCCTGTAGAGTTCTCTTGCCTTGAGGACTTCTTCGTCGTCGGTATCGGCGTAGCCTGTGGCGTCCACGATAATTTCTTCCGGGATATCCAGTTTTCTCATCTGAGCGGTAGCCATATACTCAGCGTTTCCGCCCAGCATGATATCCGTTCCACGGCCTGCCATATTAGTGGCGATAGTCACCGCCCCGAACTGACCTGCCTGTGCAACTATTTCCGCCTCACGCTCGTGCTGTTTGGCGTTAAGCACGTTATGCTTGATGCCTTTGTTTTTGAGCATTCTCGAAAGCAGCTCTGACTTTTCGATAGAAACAGTACCCACCAGCACCGGCTGACCTTTTTCGTGACATTCTATTATCTGCTGGATAACTGCGTTGAATTTGCCCTTTTCGGTCTTGAACACCACGTCCGGGTGGTCCACCCTGATAACAGGTTTGTTAGTAGGCACTTCGATAACGTCCAGCTTATAGATCTCCCGGAACTCGTCCTCCTCGGTGAGGGCAGTACCCGTCATACCTGAGAGCTTGCTGTACAGTCTGAAGTAGTTCTGGTAAGTGATAGTAGCGATAGTTTTTGATTCCCTTGCGACCTTTACGCCTTCCTTGGCTTCTATAGCCTGGTGCAGACCGTCATTGAACCGTCTGCCTATCATGATACGGCCGGTGAACTCGTCCACTATAAGGACTTCCCCGTCCTTAACAACGTAGTCGATATCGTTTTTCATTACGCCGTTAGCCTTGATAGCCTGGTTTATATGGTGGAGCAGGGTCATATTTGCGCCGTCCATGAGGTTTTCCACATTGAACGCCTTTTCAGCCTTTGCCACGCCCGCTTTGGTAAGGGTAGCGGTCTTAGCCTTTTCGTCAACGATATAGTCGCCGTCCACGCTGTCGTTGTCGGCTTTGTCGTCCATTTCCACCACAACATAAGGTTTCAGGCTCTTGGCGAATCTGTCGGCATACTGGTAGAGTTCGGTGGACTTATCTCCGGGGCCTGAGATGATAAGAGGAGTTCTCGCTTCGTCTATAAGGATAGAGTCCACCTCGTCCACGATAGCGAAAGCGTGGCCTCTCTGCACCCTGTCTTTCTTATAGATGACCATATTATCTCTCAGGTAGTCAAATCCGAACTCATTGTTAGTTCCGTAGGTGATATCTGCGGCGTAAGCCTTGCGTCTGGTATCCTTGTCCATTCCAGCCAGCACCACGCCGATAGAGAGTCCCAAAAAGCGGTAGACCTTACCCATTTCTTCCGACTGGAACTTAGCCAGGTAGTCGTTTACGGTAACAACGTGTACTCCCTTGCCGGAGAGAGCGTTTGCGTAAGAAGCCAGGCAAGCCACGAGGGTCTTACCTTCACCGGTTTTCATTTCGGCGATACGTCCCTGGTGGAGGACGATAGCACCCACTATCTGGACGGGGTAAGGCTTTTTGCCCAGCACACGGAAAGCCGCTTCTCTGCACACCGCCAGAGCTTCCGGCAGTATGGAATCCAGCGTATCCAGTTCCTGCAATCTTTCTTTAAAGATCCTGGTCTGGTCTTTAAGTTCCCCATCGGACATTTCCTGATACTTAGGCTCAAGCTCCAGCACCTTTTGTTTTATCGGTTCTATTCTGGCAAGTTCCTTTTTGGAATAATTCCCGAATATTTTATCTACTAAACCCATTATTTCATTCCACCTTTTACATCGGTAAGCCTTTCCGGGAAGCCCCTCTTCTCAGAATGGCAATTATTGTTTTAATTATACTACAGTTTCGCAATAAAGTCAATGCCGGAACTTATCTTTTCTATAAATTTACTGCTTTTGCCGCCTTTACCTCCTTGCCGGGGCGGCTCGCCGCCGCACCTGCGGTGCGGCTTGCAGGGGCAGCTTCGCTGCCCCTGCTTCATGCTGCGCCTGCCTGCGGCAGGCGCAGCATGGGGCGAGCCGCCCCCCTGAAAGACCGCAGCTACTTGCAAGAGCAAAAAAAAAGTGCTATAATCATAAAAAACCCAAAAAACTAAAGGAGCGAAGAAAATGAAAGGCATTTTCGCAGCAGCGGCAGCAGTGATAACAGCGGCAGCGGCGGCGTCTAACCTGAAACTGACTGCCGAAAACTTCCGGGTGATAAGCGGCAGCCTCCCCGAACAGGCGGACGGGCTGAAAATTCTCCACCTCTCCGACCTCCATAAGAAAAAATTCGGCAAAAACTACCATAGACTTCTCAATAAGATACCCGATGAAAAATATGACGCCGTCTGCTTTACCGGCGACCTTATCTCCCGAAGCGAACGACAGTTTTCTCAAAAGATCGACTTCATGAAACGCCTCTCACGGTTCGGCCCGACTTTCTTTATCGCCGGAAACCACGAACTGGACGCCGGCAAGTACGGCGAAATGCTCATGAAAGAACTGCAAAACGCCGGCATTACCGTGCTGAGAAACTCACGCTCTGAAATAACTAAAAACGGCGTGAAACTGGATATCTTCGGCTATGAGGGGGAAAAACGCTTCTTCGTGAACGAAAACGGCTCTCACCTGAAACTCCCGAAGATCACCCTCTCCGACCTGCAACGCTCCCTCCCTGCTAAGACCGACCGCTTCACCGTCCTGCTGGCTCACTCCCCCTTCGGCTTTGACGCCTACTCCCAATGGGGCGCAGACCTTTCTCTCTGCGGCCACGTCCACGGCGGAGCAGTCAGGATACCTTTTACTAACGTGGGCGTACTCTCCCCTGAAAGAAAATTCTTCCCGAAGTATTCCTCCGGACTGTATGAGAAAAACGGCAAGGCAATGGTTGTCTCTACAGGTATAGGAAAACTCCGGCTGTTTACCTGCTCAAGTATCACTGTGGTCACCGTCCGCAGTAAAAACCCAGGAGGCGTTTGAATGATAGTTACCGATGAAATGAACCGGTGTCTGCCTTTTCTGAGAGATAAGACCTCCCGGCTCACTAAGTCCCCGGGCTGCTATATAATGAAAGATAAGGATAATAAGATAATCTATATCGGCAAGGCGAAAAACCTCCGCAACCGGGTCACCAGCTACTTCCGCAAAGGCGCAGACCACCTGCCGAAAGTGGGCAAAATGGTCTCCCTGGTGAACGACTACGACTTTATCGTCACCGACAGCGAATTTGAAGCGCTGGTGCTGGAATGTTCCCTTATCAAGCTCCACCGCCCTAAGTATAATATCCTGCTCAAAGACGATAAGGGCTATAGCTATATCAAGGTGACTTCCGAGGAATACCCCCGTATCCTCTACGCTTTGCAGAAAGAAAACGACGGCGCAGAGTATATCGGTCCGTATACCAGCGGCTATACCGCAAAACAGGCGGTCATCGAGGCAAACAAAGTCTTTATGCTGCCTACCTGCAAAAAGCGATTCCCACAGGAATTCAAAAAACACCGCCCCTGCCTTAACCACCATATCGGGCTGTGTATGGGGGTGTGTATGGGAAATATCCCAGCCGACGAGTACCGTGAGACCGTTTCTCAGGCGGTGGAATATATAAAAAGCGGTTCGGGCGTTTCGGTGGAAAACCTCACCAAGGCGATGAATTCCGCCGCCGAAGAACTGAACTTCGAGCTGGCGGCAAGGCTCCGTGACCGCATTGCTGCGATCAAAAACGCCGCCCAACAACAGAAGATCTTCGATAAAGACCTGAAAAACGCCGACTTTGTGGGGCTTTCCGTGAACGGCAACAACGCCTGCGTCTCCGTCCTTATGTATCGGGGCGGAAAACTCTCCGATAAGGCGGACTTCTTCCTGGGAGAGACCGAGGAGGAAGAACTTATGCGCGAGGACTTCCTGCTCCAGTATTACGGCTCAAGAGACGATATCCCCCGTGAAATAATGCTTGACGGCGATATCCCCGACCTGGAGATGACCGAAAAATTCCTGCGTGAAAGGTGCGGCAGGGCTGTCACCCTGGCAGTCCCGAAAAGAGGTCACCTGCTGCGGCTGACCACCCTTGCCAAAAGCAACGCCGGCGAGTACCTTTCCATGAAAGTCGGCCGCACCGGCAGGGAGATACTTGCGCTGGAAGAACTGGGCAGGCTGATGGGTCTTGCCAGACCTCCCCTTTATATCGAGTGCTACGATATCTCAAACCTTGCCTCCTCCGATATGGTGGCAGGAATGGTCGTCTTTGAAAACGGCAGACCAAACAAAAAGCTTTATAGGAAATTTTCCATAAAAACAGTCGCCCAGCAGGACGACTACGCCTGTATGTGCGAAGTCCTCACCCGACGGTTCAAAAACTACTTCCGCCAGACGGACGAGAGCTTCTCCCACCTGCCCGACCTTATCTTCCTGGACGGCGGCAAAGGCCATGTGAACGCAGTTGCTCCGGTCATCAGGGAAATGGGCATAGACGTGCCGGTGTTCGGGCTGGTAAAGGACTCACGCCACCGCACCAGAGCAGTTGCCGCAGGAGACGGCGAGATAAGCCTTACCCGCTCACGGAGCGCCTTCGACCTTGCCACCAGGATACAGGACGAAGTCCACCGCTATTCAGTGGCGTACCAGTCCCGTAAGCACAGCAAGTCCACCAAGCAGCTGGAACTTACCAAGGGCATAGGCGAAGAGAAAGCCATCAAGCTGATGACTCAGTTCAAGACCAAGGAAAACCTGAAAAAAGCCACTGCGGAGGAGCTTGCCAAAGCGGCAGGTGTGAATATTCAAACAGCCGAGGAGCTTTATCGGGTCATTCAGGAAATGTAGACGGGAGCGGAATGTGATAATATGGTTTCAAAAGAAATAAAAGGAGCAAGAGGGGTCGAATATATTTCCTCCTTTTCTCGACTGGGAAAACGTGTGGAGGATCTGAGCAGGACAGCTTCCCTGATGAAAGCGGTGGGAGACCCCCAGAAAAAGCTGACTTTCGTGCATATAGCCGGAACTAACGGCAAAGGTTCAGTTGCCCAGATGTTAAGCTGTATTTTTGTGGAAAGCGGCTATAAGACCGGACTTTTCACCTCTCCGTACATTCTGGAATTTGCCGACCGCATCAGGATAAACGACCGGAATATCCCTTACGAAGAACTTGACCTTATCACCGACCAGCTCCGCCCTTTGCTGGACTCCCACCCTCTGCGCAGGGAGTTTTCCCAGTTCGAGGTCACGCAGGCGGCGGCTTTTCTCTGGTTTTTAAAGGAAAACTGCGACGTTATTGTGCTGGAGACAGGTCTTGGCGGACTGCTCGACTGCACAAACATTATCCCCTCGCCGCTGGTGTCAGTGATAACCTCCATCTCCCTCGACCACACCGCTATCCTGGGCAGCACCATAAGAGAGATCGCTTTCCAGAAAGGCGGCATAATCAAGCCCTCCTGTCCGGCGGTAATGTCATACGGCAGCCCTTTGGAAGCGCAGCAGGTCATTTCTTCCATTGCAAAAAAGCAAGGCTCTCTCCTTGTGATACCTGACGAATCCCAGGTAAAAATAACATCTGCCGACATTTCCGGCAGCGATTTTTCCTACAAGGGCGAAAACTACCGGCTCTCCATGGGGGGAGCTCACCAGGTCGCCAACGCCGCCGCCGTCATAGAAGCGGCAGCTCTTATAAGCAAGCGTTTGCCCCTGAGCAGCAATGCCGTTTGCGAGGGCATAAAAAAAGCCCGTCTCTGCGGCAGGACAGAACTGCTTTCCAGCGACCCACTTGTTATCCTGGACGGCTCTCACAACCCCGGCGGAACGGCTGCTCTGGCGGCTTTTCTCAAGGATTCCGGCGCACCGCCTATGGAAGTCATCATAGGTATGCACACCGACAAAGACGCCCTTGACGCCGTGAAAAACCTCCTTCCCTGCGCCGAAAGCTTTGTTGCGGTGGACGGCTTCTCCGACCGTGATATCCCCGCTCCCCAGCTGGCAGAACTTATCCGTCAGGCAGGCGGAAAAGCCACCGCCGGTGAAGATATCCCCTCCGCCGCCGGTAAAATTCTTTCTCAGGGCAAACCGCTGCTCATCTGCGGTTCGCTCTACCTGGTCTCCTATGTGAAAAATAACCCAAAAATGCAGCTTTTCTGGGGGAGACCCTTTTGAAAAAGGGTCCTCCCCCAGACCCCCTCACTAAAACTTTTATGTTTTTTGGCAAGGGGCAATTTGTTTTGAAAATTAGCGATAAGTTGTACTTTTAACTTTTTTAAATGGGTAAATTACCTCTTGCCAAAAAATAATATGAAAGTTTTAAAGAGAGGTTTGAGAGAAGAACTTTTTTCAAAATGGTATCCCACAACAGCAAAGCCAATATAAACAAAATCAGACCTTGCCTGCGTTCGGACAAAGTCTGATTTATTTTCTGTGTATGTTTTGCTTTTGGGGTAATCTTTTTGAGGAACGGTCTTTCCTCACACTCTCTCCGAAAACTTCATATTGTTTTTGGAGAGGGGTAATTTATTTTCAAGAAGCAACTGTAGTTCGCATATTTTACATATTATATAAAGGTAATTACCCCTCTCCAAAACAGCATAAAAGTCTTTAGAAAAGGGTCTGGGGAAACCCTTTCTTCAGAAAGGTTTTCCCCAGAAAACAAATTTTACAGATAATCCAGCGGATTTTGTGCAACTCCGTCAAGACGTATCTCAAAGTGCAGGTGGTCGCCGGTAGAAAATCCCGTAGAACCGACAATTCCCAGGGCATCGCCCTGCTGCACCTCCTGTCCCACCGAAACGGTTATGTACTGAGCGTGTCCGTACAGGGTCATAAAGCCGTTGCCGTGGTTGATGATACAGTAGTTTCCGTAACCTCCTCCGCAGCCGCAAGAGCCGTTCTTGCCCCAGTCGTGAGGGCAGGAGTTATTCACCTTTACCACCGTTCCGCTGTCGGAAGCCCTGATGGTCGCACCCCTTATGCCGTAGGAGGAAATATCTATTCCCTTGTGGTAAGCGCCCCAGCGCCAGCCCACACCGTAGGTTATATTGTGGAAGCCCGGCACAGGCCATGCGAACACTCCCGAGCCGCTTTGGTAAACGTCGCCGGTGTACTCTCCGCCCTGAGAGGCGTTTCCGCTGATAGTTCCGCCGGAGGACTGCTGCTGTGCAAGTTCTTCCTGCCGCCTGCGTTCTTCCTCCTCACGGCGTATGCGCTCTTCCTCAAGTTTCCTTTGCCTTTCCTGCTCCACCAGGTCGGCGATGGTGCTTTCCAGATCTTCCATCTCCTGATCCAGTTCGCCGATAGAGCCGGTATTGTCCTCTATGACCTCCTGAAGCTGATCCGCTTTATTTTCGCTTTCCTCATAAAGTTCGTTGAGCTTCACCCTCTGAGCGTCCTGCTCTTTCTTCTGGGCGTTGTACTCGTCCAGCTGAGTCTCGTACTCCTCTTTCTTCTGATTAAGGGCGACCTCCTCAGCCTCCAGCTGTTTTTTCAGGTCATAAAGCTCGTCGATTATCTCGTCGTCGTACTTTGCAACTCTCTTTACCAGCTCCGCTTTCATCAGCATATCGTAGAAGTCCTCCGACCCCAGAAGTATGCTGCTGTAGGAATCGTCGCCGGCTATGTACATTGCCCTGAGCCTTGCCATGAACGCTTCTTTGCCGTTCTCGATCTCCACCCTTTTGGTCTCGATCTCCGCTTCTTTCTGGGCAATATCCGCCTCGCACTGTTTTATGTCCTTGCCAAGCTGAAGGATATAATCCGACAGCACCTGAAGGGTCTCCTCCACAGTCTTTATCTGTTCCTGGATATCCTCCTGGTAAGCCAGTTCGTTTTCCAGATCGTTCTTGCTCTGTTGTATCTCAGCGTCCAGAACTTCCTGCTGGTGGCGGTAATCCTCCAGCAGCTGCTGGTACTCGTTTATCTGATCCTGATAGGAAGCCGCCTGCGGTCTCAGCTGGTTGGGAGAACTGCTCCCCGTTATTGCCAGGGAAGCCATCACCACTGCCGCAGCCATTGCCAGTAACCGTTTTGTTCCACCGGGGACTCTCATTTTCTTGACCTCCGTTTTCTGCCTGTTGTTCCGTAATTTTTATTTCTGTAAACTTAAACTCTGCAATACTTCTTTGTGCTTATGGTAGTTCCCACTGCTCCTATCGCTGCGCCAGCCGCAATGTAGGCAAGAGCGATGTATTTTGCGATAGAATCGAAAGAATAAAGGGTATTTATTCCCAGAGCCGACAGTATATTCAGTCCGGTGAGAACATTATATATCCCCACATAAGCAAACTTAGTCAGGAAAAACGCTCCGACTCCGGCAACTATTCCCACCAGCATACCTTCTATAAAGAAAGGCACTCTGATAAAGGCGTTGGTTGCGCCCACATAGCGCATTATGTTTATTTCCTTGCGCCTGGAGAAAACGCTTGCTCTTGTGGTGTTTGAAATTATGATAAGACAAACTATCACCAGAGCGGCAACTATCGCCACCGATACCAGCGTCAGAATATTCCTTATGCTTATAAGCACGTCGGCGTACTCGCTGGGAGCTTCCACGCTCTCCACGTTTTCCAGCGCCGAGAGCTGCACCGTAGTGTTTCCCATAGTTTCAATATCGTAGACCGTTACCCTGTAGGTATCCGGCAGAGGGTTCTTGTCGGCGTACTCAAACAGATCTTTTTCCTCATCGGTCATATCTGCTACCATTTCTTTCCAAGCCTGATCTCTGGAAAAGAACTTGCAGGTCTGGACGTTCGCCAAAGCCTCTATCCTTTTTCCCAAAGAATCCATATCGGCTTTTTCCGTACCCTCATTTATAATAACGACTATCTCGTTTTTTGATTCCATTGAATCTATCGCCCTGTTCAGGTTAAGGGCAAGCAGCATTGTCAGCCCCACCAGCAAAAGGGAAACGATAAGTATGCAAAATGACGCAAAGGACATCATTCTGTTGCGCCAGACGCCTTTTATACCCTGACCTATCAGGTCTTTGTACGTTGAGAGCCTCAATCCTCCTCACCTCCGAAAACCTTGTCGATGGTGATGTTTCCCTTGTCAAGCCTTACTATCCTTCCGCCGAAGTATACCACGTTGTTCAGGTCGTGAGTCACCACGATAACGGTAGTTCCCAAAGAATTTATCGCCCTGAGCAGCTCAAATATCTCCACCGTCAGAGCAGGGTCAACGTTGGCGGTCGGCTCGTCGGCAATTATAACTCTGGGGTCGTTTACCAAAGCCCTTGCCAGAGCCACCCTCTGCTGTTCTCCGCCGGAGAGCTGTTCCGGCAGACAGTCGGCTTTGTCGGAAAGTCCCACCAGACCTATAACGTAAGGCACACGGGTCTTTATTTTCTTTTTTGGGGCGTCCACGCACCTCATGACGAAAGCCACGTTTTCGTAGACGGTCATAGTAGGTATCAGCCTGTAGTCCTGGAACACCACGCCTATAGTGCGGCGCAGAGCGGGAATTTTGCGCCTTTTGAGCTTGCTCAAGTCGAAGCCGTTAATGATTATCTGCCCCTCGGTAGCGTCTATTTCTTTCTGTAAAAGCTTGATAAGGGTGGATTTTCCGGCACCCGATTCGCCCACCACAAAGACGAAGTCGCCGTCCTTGATGGTAAGGTTTATGTTGTTCAAAGCGTCCACTCCGGTAGCGGAGT
>CANRLY010000043.1 GCA_947631585.1 uncultured Clostridia bacterium | reverse complement strand
GAGGTTGGCGAGCCACTTGTCGACCGTATCGTTGGAAGCGGCCACTTTCCAGCACCCCGAACGGGTCAAGCGCATACAGACCGCCTACTGCTTCCGCCAGTTGTTTTTCCTTTCCTGCGACAACAGCTCCAAAGAGGTGTTCAAGCTTCTCTCTCAGCCTGTCAACAGCCGCCAGCCGCTGTTCAAACTCCTTTTCCGGAGAGCGCAGCGCAACGACCGTTCTTGCATATTCGATCTTATCAGACAGCTGATCTATCTTAGAATATAACAAATTTTTAATGTATCTTATCTTGCTTTCAATATCTGACAGCAAAATGTTCATATCGGGAACTGCAACTTCCGCAGCCGCTGACGGAGTTGGCACACGCAGGTCTGCGGCATGGTCTGTAAGAGTCGTATCCGTCTCGTGTCCCACCGCCGAGACAACAGGTATCCGGCAGTCGTAAACAGCCATTACAACTTCTTCTGCGTTGAATGCGCTGAGGTCTTCGGCAGAACCGCCGCCTCTTGCAACGATGACCACGTCCGCATCGGAACTACCGGCTTGTTTTATCGAAGCCGCTAGCTGCAAAGCCGCATCTGTTCCCTGGACTGACGACGGATAAACTTCAACTTTGCAGACCGGATACCGCCTGCCCAGTATGTTTATTATATCCCTTATAGCTGCGCCGTTTGGCGACGTGACGACTGCTATCTTTTCCGGCATCGGCGGGATAGGTCTCTTTATGCTTGTATCGAACACGCCCAGCTTTTCAAGCTTTGTTCTGAGCATCATAACGGAAAGCGCCTGGTTTCCCACGCCCACCGGCTGGATATCGGTCACTGCGATCTGATATTTTCCTTCTTTCAGGTAAGTATCAATATTTCCAAAAGCAATGACCGTAGCGCCGTCCTCCGGCACGAAAGTCAGCCTTTTCAGGTTGTTCGGGAACATTATTGCGCTCACCAGCGAGTCGTCGTCTTTCAGCGAGAAAAACATTATCCCCGTCTTATAGTGGACGGAAACATTGGAAAGTTCGCCTTTTACAGCGATGCCTCTCAGCTTGACGTCCGACTTTATCATCGAGCCGATGTAATTATTCAATTGTGAAACAGTAAGGACAGAACTCATAGCAACCCCTTCCTTACAGCGGCAAAAACGGCAACTCCGGCTGCATTGTCGCAGGAAAACTCAGGCTCTGCAAATATTCCGCCGTAACGTCTGCGCAGTTTGTCAGCAATAAGCTTGTCCGACATCACGCCGCCGGCGTATATTACAGGGATATCGCCTGCTTTCTTTAATGCGAACTCCGTCATTGCAGATATCGCTTCATAAATACTGTCAAGGCAGAACTTAGCGGTATCGCTTGCCGTGCTGCCGGAACTTATCATTTTTTCGCAAATATTTTCAACGCCGGAAAGACAGCAGCAGCCGTCCCTGACCGTTGGTTTTATGTGAAATTCCTCTTCGCTGGCGGCTGCAAGTTTTTCTAGCTGTTTTCCGCAGGGAAAATCCAGTCCCAGCATAAGCCCTACTCTGTCCACCAGCTGACCGGCTTTCAGGTCAAGCGAGTGGCATATATCCTCAACTTCCAAAAGCTCATTCTGAGAAGTTCTGCAATAAAGCACATCGGTAGTTCCGCCGCTTACATGGAATGCAATGAAGCCTTTGCTGTTTCTTAGAAGCTCCAGAGCGTCAGCCGAATACAGCGCCGCTAAAATGTGTCCCGTCTGATGGGAGGTCTCAAACACTTCGCACCCAGTCGTCATTCCGATAACATAAGCTGCGTTTTTTCCAGGCAGAAAACAGGGCATATAGGAGTTTTCAGCAGAACATGGCTTTACAGAAACTCCCACGGCGTCAGGCATTTTGCAGTTTTTTTCCAGTTTTGCCATGACTTGGGATAGTTGCCTGGTATGATGGAAAACTGCATCAGACTGCCGGAGACCTTTTTCCCCTTTCCTGACCGGAAGAAGCATTTTAGCCTGCTCTATCTTTCCGCTGTCGCTGTCGAACACCGCACAAGAAGTAGTGTAATTGCTGGTGTCTATGCCAAGTATCCTGCTCATTGTTCCGCAGCCGCCTGACCGTCCCTGGAGTAAGCCCCCAAAACACCGTTTATAAACGCCACATCTGATTTTTGAGCGTACTTTTTGGCAATTAGCACAGCTTCGCTTATGGCAACGTTTTTAGGCACTTTCTCGTTATAGATCGTTTCATATAAAGCAAGCCTGAGTATCGCCAGATTTATCCTTGGGATACGGTCGATACTTCTTTTATCGCTGAATCTGGCAATTACAGCGTCAAGCTCGTCTGCCTTGTCGTTTACACCTCTGACAAGCTCCTTGACGTCATCGTTTAAAACTATCTCCTTGTCCTCGTCCATAGAACTCAGGGCGTCCTCAAAAATATCGTCAAGGCTGTCTTCCCGGAAGAGCTTTTCAAATATAAATACGAATGCAGACTCTCTTACTGCGCTTCTTGGAATCGACACACTTACACACATCCTTAATATTAGTTATCCTTCAAACAAAGCAGTTCAAGCCTTTAAACATCATGTGTTTAAAGGCTGACTGTCACTGATCGAAACTTATATCTGCAATGACTACATTTACTCTTGAGACTGTTATGCCTGTCATGCACTGAACTGCGTTTTTCACTTCGCCCTGAACTTCCTCCGCCACCGAAATGGCTTTGTGACCGCTTTTAATGACTATCTTCAATGAGATCTCCACCACGCCGTCGTTGAGAGCGATATCTATATCGCCGTAGTTTTCCTCGTTCAGAAAAAGCTGTCTGATACTCTTTTTTGCCGGAAGTATCGAATGTACGCCGTCTATCTCCTTAACTGAATTGCTTACGATAGAAGCGATGACATTTTCACCGATCTTCAGAGCGCCGGGGATATTCCTTTTGATTTCCGCCATAGCGAAACCTCCTAGCTTGGCTTGTGCTGCCGACCGACCGTAAAAGTCTTGCGGCTGCGTTCCATATGTATAATTATTAATATTATAGCATATTTATTTGGAATACACAACCTTTTTAAGCTAATTTACATCAAAAATTCTTATATTTTCGTTTTTGACGTTGACTTCGCTAAGGAGAATGTCCTTTATCTGGGCTGCCTGACTGGGTGCAAGACCGTCCGATTTAACGACTATATTTGCGCTTTCTCCGTCAAGGTAGACCACACATTCTTCGTATCCGGCGGCCTTTATAAGGCTTTCAACTATCGTTTCGCTTTCGATAAGAGATGACAGCGACTGAGCTTTTTCAGTTGCCACCGCCTGTTCTTCTTCGGTAGAATCTCCGCCGTTCATAATATTTTTAAGAGTTTCCACTGCCTCGTCACGGGAATTCATCTTGTCTATCCTTGCCTGAGCGAAGTAATCCTCCGCCTCAGCGTTCACAAGCTGGGATTCGCCGTAGTTTACCGATACGCCGTCTATCTTTTCAGTAGACTTGATCTCCGTGCCTGTCTGGGACATTACATAGTTTACATATATAGCGATTCCCAGGATAAGAGTCAGGCTTGCGAGAATGATCTGTTTTTTGCCGATAATAACGTTTGGTTTCTTCATGGGGTGTTCTTCCTTTCTGATAATAGCTCATTATTATTTCAGAACTGCAACGCAGATCCTGTTTACCGGAATATTAAGAACAGTTGATACTGCTGTGTACACCTGTTCTTTCACATTGGCGTTACCACCTCCCTTACAAGCTACGATAACTCCGCTGACCTGCGGTTTAACGATCTTTTTTACAAGTGCCTCCTTATTTCCGTTATTTTCGATTATAACAACGTGGTTTTCGTAGTTCTCTGACGTTTTATCCTCTGAAGAGTCGTTGTTGAAAGTATTTTCTTCCGCATAGATATACTCTGTCGTTCCATCAATGGTTATAAGGACTTTTACCTCCCCTACCCCTGAAATATTTTCAAGTATCGAGGTGAGCTGTTTTTCCAGCTGTTTCTGATAATCGTCCGAATATTCGTTGGATATGCTGTTCACATTTGCGCTGCTGCGAGGTTCAGAAGTTCCGCTTTCTCCCTCAGACAGTGACGAAATGAATATCAGGATAATTCCTGCAAGTCCGATGGCAACGAATATTTTCAAGTTTTTATCGCTTTTGAAAAAATTATTAAGCTTGCTTTTAATGCCATAGTCCTTCACTTTGCCATCTCCCGTACTATTCAAATCCGACTTGTATGTCGTTCCCGAACAGAGCCATCAACACTTCTTTTGCGGCAGCTTGACTGTTCCGGTCAACCGACATCGTTATTTCTTTTACCTTTAAAAAATTATATTCATCTGTCTCTGTAACTATGCACAGGTTATCCACAGTAATTCCATTTTCTTGCAGCGCAGCCTGAGCACGCCGTTCAAGGCTGTTGTTTATCTCGCTGCTGTATGCCTGTTGGACCTGCTCCTCCATCTGAATGGCATTCCGGTCGGTGGAGAAGTCCGGCGGTGCGGACACTGATATCACCAGCCCGTCTTTAAGAAAAGGCGTCATTACAGATATAAGCAGCACAACTGACGTTACTATTTTGATCTGCTTTTTCATTTTTTCGCTGGGTGCAGCCAGTTCCACCATTGAAAAAGCTATTCCCAGCAAGCACCCGATAAGAGTTACTTTCTTTAACATTTCCATATTATTAGTCCTTTTATGTGAGATTCAGCGATGCCAGCATCAGAAGTGCGGTAGAAATAATGAACACCAATGAAGTGCAGATAACAATGCTAAGGCACATAGATAAAACCGATGAGGTGCTGTTCATCAGATGAGCCAGTTCCTTTTCGCCCATTATTTCCGAGATGACACAGCACACTGATGTTACCAGTTTCAGCGCCGCTGACAGCAGTATCGGTCTCAAGGCTATGAACAGAATAACGATTATCCCAAAGCCGCCTATTCCCGAACGTATTATGCCTAAACTGCTGCGGACGGTCGAATAAGCGTCCGATACCGCCCCGCCGACCACTGGCACAAAAGTAGATACCGCATATTTTGCGGCTTTTATGCCTACTGTATCAGCAGAAACGCCAATTATGCTCTGAACTGACAGCGAGCCGACAAATATCGTCATCATAACGCCCATCAGCCATTTTACAAGATTTTTCAGACTCCCTGCAATGTGGCAGAAAGAAAAGTTCGGGTTTATGGCTTCGATAACAGAGATCGCCATAACGATACTCATTAGCGGCATGAATATCTTGTTTGCGATAAGCGTCATCAATTCGCACATAGTAAAAAGAGTCACATAGTAAGCCGTTCCCCCTGCCGGGCTGCCGCTGGTGGCGATTATGCTGGAATACACCGGAATATAACTGAGCATGAAAGTATTTATCCCTTGAAGCGAATCAACAGCCAGTCCGACACATTCGGTCACTTGGTCTATCATTACAGTCAAAGCGCATATGACAGTTACAGTGGAAAACGTACTGCTTATTGCGCCGTTTTCGGGAGCGACCGACCTTACAAATGCGCAAAGCAGCGCCGCCGCTGTGACTTTTGCAATAAGTTTGAATATGCTGCCGGTCAAGCCGGTAAATTTGCCGAATATGTATCCTATCAGGTCGGAAACGGAAAAATCGCTGATACTTTCAGGTGAATCGGCATAAACGCCGTTGTCGTCCAGATCTTTTGCCGTATCTCCGTCAATGCTGCCCTGAAGCTCACTGTCAACGCTGTCAAGCACCGACTGCATTTCATCAGCGCTGTCCTGTGAATTTTCAGAACTGGCAGCTGCCGGAAAGCATATCAATAAAGTTGAAAACCAAAACGCAAGTATAAACGTCAGTACCTTTTTCATATAAGCCTCTGTTTTTCTAGTCCAAAATTGCTTTGATTATCTCCGAAAGGGATCTGAACGCAGGTATAGCAATGACAAGCACTGAGATCCTGCCAAAAGTCTCGACTGCTGAAGCTAGACTGTTTTCTCCGCAGTCACGGCAGCAGTCAGAACCTATCTGAGTTATATAACATATGCCAAGAGCTTTGAAGATTATTTCAGGGTACTCGTCAGGTATCTCTGCGCTGCTGAACAGACCGGTTATCTCCCCTGCGATCTGCGATATCTGCGTAATTACTGAAAACAGTACTAACGCAGAGCCTAGCAAAGCGATAACTATGGATATTTCCTTGTTGTCCTTTTCGATGACCTTGCACAGTATGGCAGCGGTAATGCAAAGTCCGCAGATCATTACTATATCCATCAGTAAAGCCCGAAAATGCTCTTGATCGAATCAAACAGATCGCCTATCTCCTGTATTATCATCATCAGCACGACTATCAGTCCGGCAAGAGTTGTCATCATCGCCTGCTCGTCACGTTCAGCACGCTTGAGCAGCTGATTCAGCACGGCAACGATTATCCCTATTGCGGCGATCCTGAAGATCAGATCTACTTCCATAATAATTGCTTTCCTTTCACATTCAGAAACAAGCGGCAGTTCATATCAGCATTATGCAGATGAAAAGTCCTGAGAGTATCCCCATTGTACGGTACAAGCGGCATTTGGCTTCTTTTGACTCTCTGATCTCCGAAATATCTTCCTCCAGCTCGGCTATGTACATATCCGCTGAGGATAGCTGGCTTTCAAGGTCGGAACTGCCAAGCTGCGCCCAGAAATCGGCAAGCAGCTGGTTTTCCCTTTCAGAAAGACAGCTTATACTGCCGTTTCGCTGTTCTGCCAACTGCTTCAGACTGCTGTTTGTTTCCAAAAAAGTTATTATATCTTCTGTAGTCATAAGACTGTAATTCAGCGCTATTTTTATCTCGCCTAACATTCTTGCCGCTTTTACCAGCGTTGAAAGGCGTTTTTCAAGACACCTTGCCTTGTAAAAGCCAATGCCCGACGCTGCAATGACTATCGCCGCCGCCCCAATGAGTTTAATCATTCTTATCACCGGACCTGACAAGCCTTATGAGTTTTCCGCACATAGTTCCCGTACCGAGAACAGCCGTATAGTCAAAGACTCCGAATTTAAGCAGTCTGGCGATAGTTACTCGCTTTCTTGCATCGTCGTAATCGGGACAATGGGCTGTTGCGACAAGCTCTACTCCGGAATTTACCGCATATTCCAAAGCTTTTGTATCTTCCTTAGAACCTATCTCGTCACAAACCAGTATCTTTGGCGACATCACCTTGACTGCGGTCATAATGCCGTTGTACTTTTCATAAGAGCAGAACACATCAGTCAACATTCCCACGTTGTTCTGTGCTTCTCCGTCTATAGAAGATGATATCTCATTTCTCTCGTCTATAAGTGATATTCTTTTCTCATCGCCAAGCAGCCTGCAAAGATCTCTGAGAACAGTGGTCTTTCCGGAACACGGCGGTCCTATGATAAGCAGGCTTTTTCCTCCTGCGGCGAAGGTCTTTCGGTATATTTCGTTTGAACAGCCGTAAATTTCCCTGGCTATGCGGATATTTATTGATGAAACGTTTTTTACAGAATCAGGCGTGCTGTCTTTCAAAGGGTTGATGACCGCCTGTCCGCAAAAGCCTACACGGCTTCCTCCGCTGATGGTTATGTACCCCTGACTCAGCTCCCTTGAAAAACTGTGCAGAGAGTTCCGGAAAGAGTTTTTAAATACGGTATCTATGTCGGCAGCGGTGACTTTTACCGCTTTATCAGGCGAATTTGACAACACACCGTCCTGATCTACGAAGTATTCCTTGTCAAAAATGGTGACCGAAAGGTTTCTCCCCAGCCTGAGCCTTATATCCTGTATCCTCCTGGACTCTATATCCGGTATGCGGTCTATTGCCGTCCTCAGCGCAGGCGTAAGTATTCTTTCCGCTTGTTCCAGTCTGGTCTCATCACTTAGCATTTTTATCTTCCTTTCTTTGCAAGTACAAGCTGTTGACTATTTAATTCTATGTGTGCCGTGCGTTTGTTATGACCTTAAATCAAAATTATGTTTCAAAAAGAAATCCATTAAACTGTTGCAATTTCAGTTGAAATATGTTATTATTAAATAGTATGTTATTATGTCTATAAAAGAAAGGAATATATAAAATGGAAAAAAGTGAACTTAATAACGAACAGATCACTGTTCTGAGACAGATAAGAGAAGTAATTGATGAAGTAAAGAAAGTTATTATCGGAAAAGATGAAGTTATAATCAAGACTCTTATCGCCATTCTGGCAAAAGGTCACATTCTGATAGAAGATATACCCGGAGTGGGAAAAACCACTCTTGCGCTTGCTATTTCAAAAACTTTGTCCCTTGAATACAAAAGACTTCAGTTCACGCCGGACGTGCTGCCTACTGATGTTACCGGGTTTTCCGTATATAACAAGCAGACCGGAACTTTTGATTATAAGGAGGGCGCAGCCATCTGCAACCTTTTTCTGGCAGACGAGATAAACAGGACTTCCAGCAAGACCCAATCGGCGCTTCTGGAGATAATGGAAGAAGGCAAAGTCACTGTTGACGGCGTTACAAGAAGCGCACCCGATCCGTATATAGTTATCGCCACGCAGAACCCTATTGGTTCTATCGGAACTCAGATGCTCCCCGAATCGCAGCTGGACAGGTTTATTATCCGCCTGACTGTGGGCTATCCGGACATTGTGAGTGAGGTCAATATGCTTAAATCCAAACAGGGATTCAATCCTTTGGATAACGTTAACAGGGTCATGGACGCAGAAGATATAATCCTTTCCAGAAAAGTTGTTGAAAACATATATGTTTCTGATAAAGTTTATGAGTATATCGCTTCACTGGCAAAAGCAACCAGAGAGCACCAGCTTATAAAACTGGGACTTAGCCCCAGAGGCACGATAGCTCTTACCAACATGACCAAGGCGACAGCTTTGCTCAAAGGTAGGAATTATGCCGTTCCGGACGATGCTTTGTATGCGTTCAACGATGTGGTCGCCCACAGGATACTGCTTAGTTCCCGTTCTAAAGTAAACGGCGTGTCTGTCTACGACGTCCTGAACGACATTGTCAATACTGTGGAGATACCCAAGGTTTCCAAGGCAGGTATATTATGATCGGGCTGCGTATCTTTTACTTTATGCTGCTGATCTGTTCAGTCGCATTCTATATTTTTTATGTAGACAACCTATCCCTGTATCTGATGATCTTCATATTTCTGATGCCGGCGATCTCAGCCATACTGCTTTTTGCCCAGCGCAAAAAAATATCCTATGAGATCAAGACCCACCAGCATAACTATTGCAGGGGCGCAGAGATACCTTTGCTGCTGACAGTTTCTAACAAGAGCAGGTTTTCTGTATCGTCTGCGGTAATAACTATCGAATGTTACAACAGGCTTTCCAGCAAGACCCAAAAATTCAGGATATCCAGTCCGATATTTTCAAACAACACCCAGACTCTCAGATTGCAGGTGACCCCTGAGCATTGCGGTATTCTGGAATTTAAGGTTACCACTGTGATACTGTATGACCTGTTCCGTTTGTGTAAAACAAAGCTTAAAAGCAATAATATTATTTTCGGGAAAAACAGCTGCGAGATACTTATAACCCCTGAAATTTCGATACTTAATCTGGAAGTAAATACCAGTTGTGTGGCTAACTATGAAAGCAGTACCTTCTCAAAGACCAAAAGCGGCGACGACCCGTCAGAGATATTCGATACTCACCAGTACAAGCCGGGCGACAAGGTGAACCGCATACACTGGAAGCTTACCGCCAAGCAGGACGAGCTTTTTGTGAAAGACTATTCCCTGCCCCTTAACGACGCTATATGTCTGCTGTTCGATTCACGGATAAACAGTTCTGACAGGTCTGACGTAAAATACAGTTCATTTGACACCTGCATGGAAGCTATGTTTTCGATATCGGCATTTCTCAGCGATGAGAACATTCCGCACAGTATAGTTTATCTGTCAAAGGAAAGCGGGACTGTTGAAAAAGTATCGGCGGCTGACCCCGAGGACCTGCCGGTAATAATAGAAGCTATCCTGAAAAACGGCTATGACAATGATAACGGAGAGTCTGTGCTGGAGCATTTTATTGAGGATAATTCCGCCGATAAACAGTACCGTATCATTTATTTTACAGCTATGTTATCGCAAGATGAGCTGTCCACTCTGGAAGAATATAACACTACCGGAAATGTTACAGTTATCCATGCAGTGCCGGAGGGCTATCCGTTTCTTGGCAATGACGATTCTCAGAGCTTCGAGATAATTAATGTCGATCCGGGCAAGATCTCAAAATGTATTGAATATCTCGTAATATGACCTTTAACAGAAAGATAAAGAAAGGAGAGGCAGGATATGAGAAGAAATAAATGGCGCAACAGGCGCAGCATAAATTCTGACGGGCTGCATATAAGCGGTGAAATATACCTGTCTACCAAAAAGCAGCTGAACAGCAAAAATAACATTTTCAGAATGATGATAGTCGGCGCAGCGGCGATAAGCTCTGTGTTCATGGCGGCAAGTTATATAAACCTGAAGATCAACTATTTCTTTTTGTTTTTATACGGCGTGGCTCTGACTCTTATCAGCTGTTCTTTCGGAAGCAGAAAAAATTCCGTGGTGACTGTCTGCTCGCTGTTTGTGATAGCTGATTCCATCGCATTGCTGCTGCTTTTAAATAAGATAAGATTCGGTTTTTGCTATCTAGTAAACGAGTTTTGCGACAAAGCAGGATATAACGGCATTTTCTCAGATGAATTGGTAAATGTTGCAAACAACCACAAAACTTATATCCTGCTGACAGGTGTGTTCGTGCTTACCTTTGTAATTACAGGACTGTCTATCGCCTGTTATTACAAGACCTATTTTATTCTGATGTTCGTGCTTACATTCCCTTTGTTTGAAGTAGGAGCTTTCTGGGGATTTGCGCCTAACTACATTGCGTTTTTTGTGCTGCTCATCTGCTGGGTAAGCGTTTTTTCCATGCAGCTTTCCTGCTGGAATTCTGTATATTCACGGTCGGACTCATCTTACCGGCTAAGACCAAATACCAACAAATTCTACATATCGTCAAAAGAACTGATAATGTATTCCGGCTCGGTCACTTTAATAATAGCTTCGGTGGTATCGTTAGTTATATTAGCGGCTTCGCTGTTTCTGGGGGGCTTTTTCAACGAGCGTCCAGATAATGTTAATCAGCTCAGGAAAAGTATCAAAAAGTCCTTTACTGAGTTTTCGCTGAAAAATGTTCCCGATATGCTGGAAGATCTGGCTATAGAAATGGATATCCTGCCGATAAAGAGCATAGGCGGTATCAACGGCGGAAAACTCGGCAGAACTGACAAGGTCTCTTACAGCGGAGATACGGCTTTGGAAGTAAAGGTGTTCTCCCCTACTATGGAATTTTCCTGCCCCATTTACCTGAAAGGTTATGTGGCCGGAAATTACACTGGAAACAGCTGGGAGCAGATCCCTGAAAAATACTACGAAGATAATCCTCAGCTGTTTTCCGATTATGAGGCGATATGCTTTCAGAATTATAACGCCCATATCGCAGAAAATATAACTTTTCAGGAAGAACCCCTTCGATCGGACATAATGGAAATAAATATAAAAGGCGCAAGCAAGAAGTTTTACTATGAGCCTTACTATACTATCCATGATCCCGCCGGACAGTCTGATGATTACAAACTCACCGAGGATAGTTATCTGAAAAATAAAAACGATAAATACAGACTTTCATTTTACAACAATACGACAAATTACACGTCGATAAAAAATGTTATCAACACAAATTCTGAAATGACGCCATATTTATACCAAGTGAACTTAATTTACCCAAATGATTATGAGTACAGGAATTATGTGAAATTTGCAAGAGATAAATACACAGATGTCGATGCGAATGTGATAAGTTCTGCTTATGACGAAATCGTCAAAAACATACTTGACTACCCTGTTCCTGACGACTACAGCTGCGTTACCGACGGTTTTTGCAGCATCGGCTCAGATTATTCTCCTGCAATAATCGCCGATTCTATACAAGCTTACTTCAACGCAAATTTCAAATACACTCTCACACCCGGAAAGACCCCGGAAGATAAGGATTTTGTAAAGTATTTTCTGGAACAGCAGAAACAAGGATATTGTACATATTTTGCAAGCGCAGGCGTGCTTCTTATGAGGAGTTTTGGCTATCCGGCAAGATATGCAGAGGGATACTCCATTGATTTTAACGACTTTATTTATG